>NZ_JARBAE010000019.1:0-131901 GCF_033795305.1 Streptomyces sp. AK02-01A | reverse complement strand
ACATGCTCAGCCGAAGGCCGCCCGCATGTACCGCAGTTACCAGTCCGAGTGATCAAGTACGACGAGCCGTTCGGACCCCGAGGTTAAAGATCAAGCTAGTTGCCCGGTTCGGTCAGTCGCCGAGCACGGCCAGGGCCTTGCCCGCCGAGTCGACCATCGGCCGAGGCCGGCGCGTACGCCTCGATCGGCACCGCCGTGACCGTCGCGACGGCCATGCCGTTCCTGATCCGTGTCATGAGCGGACAGCTCCTTGCGGGCTTTTGAGATCGAACGGTGCGGACGGCGCCTCTCTACCTCTTCAAACTCCGGTCACCACCGCCTCGGATGACATCCGCCACAAACTTTTTTTGTCGCCTCGGCGGGCCGCCTGATCCCAACAGCCCACGCTTGGCCACATATCCGGCGATCAGCGGCATCGGCGCGGAACCGGACGCGGTGGCTCAGCGGCCGCTCTGCCCTCCGGCCCGCCGCGGGCCGGGACGGCGGACCGACCGGCGTACGCGCGCTAGGTGGCCGAGCACGACGGGGCCGACGAGCGGCCGGTGCACCTTCGCGTGCTCGTTCCGAACCGAGCGCCGAACGGCGACCAGGCCCCGGACGGCTGCTCCGAGGAGAACACGAAGTCGTACGAGCGGATGTGCCGGATGACCGTCTCACGCGACCCCGTAACTGGTGTGGCGCACGTGTAGGCGCTGCCTCAGCAGCAGTCGTTCTCCGTTGGTGGCGGACCGTTTGCCGTCGAGATGCCGGTGTCTTATCGTCAGAGCAAGTCGCCGGGCGGGACGAGTCCCGAAGAGTTTCTGACGTCCGGCCGGATCGGTGCCGGGCCCGATTTTCCGGCCGCACTCCTCATATGGCCCTCGTCAAATGGCTCTCGGCCGACATGCCACAGGAGGACAGAAGACCGGCACCGCACAACGCTGCGCGGGAAAACAGCATCCTGGTCGCCTCCTCGACGGAATGGCGGAGACATGCTTCTGCGACGCCACACCCTCACAACAGTGGCCGCCCCTGTGGCCCTGGCCCTGTTGCTGTCCGGCTCCACCCTCGACGCGTCCACGTCCAAGGCCGTCTCGGCGGCCTCCGGTGGCGTGGCCCCAGAGCGGCTGGAGTCCGTCGCCGCCTTCGACGGTGCCATGCCGACGGGCGTGACCATCTCCCGTACCGGCAGGATCTTCGTCAACTTCCCGCACTGGGGAGACAAGGTCCGCTACTCGGTGGCCGAGATCCGCGACGGCAAGCCCGTCGCCTATCCGAACCGCGAAATCAACGTCGCGGACAGCAGCGATCCCGTCGGTCACTTCCTTGGCGTCCAGAGCGTCGTCGTCGACGCCGCCGACCGGCTGTGGGTCGTCGACACAGGACGTGTCGAATGGGCCGACGCTCCGGCCGGTGGTCCCAAACTGGTCGCGGTGGACCTGCGGACCAACAAGGTCATCCGTACCATCGTGCTGCCGGCCCAGGTGGCCGGGCCGCTCAGCTTCATCAACGACGTCCGCTTCGACCTCACCCGAGGGAAGGCCGGCACCGCGTACCTCACGGACGCGTCAACGGACGGTCCGAACGGTCTCGTCGTGGTCGACCTCGCCACCGGTGAATCCCGGCGCCGGCTGAACAACGACCCGTCCACACTCCCCGTGCCCAACTTCGTCCCCACGGTCGAGGGCCAGCCGCTGCTCAACCGGCCGGCGAACGGACCCACCAGCCCTCTCAACGTCGGGGCCGACGGTATCGCTCTGAGTCCCGACGGAAAGTGGCTGTACTACTGCCCGCTGTCCAGCCGGACCCTGTACGCCGTCAGCACAGACGCGCTCACCGACTTCCGCCGGACCGACGCGCAGGTCGCGTCGACCATCCGTAACCTCGGGACGAAAGGGATGTCCGACGGTCTGGAAACCGACAGCGCGGGTCGTGTGTACGGCGGAGACATCGAGCGGAATTCTCTCGTCCGCCGTGAGACCGACGGACAGTTCCGCGTCCTCGTCCACGACGACCGTCTGATCTGGCCGGACACTCTGTCGGTCGGCTACGACCACTACCTCTACGTGATGGCCAACCAGCTCAACCGCCAAGCGGTCTACCACGGCGGTGTCGATCTCCGGCGCAAGCCCTACATGCTGTACCGCCTGCGCATCGACAGCGGCCCCGCCCGACGCTGAAGTGAGCCGCGCCTCGGCAGCGCCGTCCGCCGGTGCCGTTACACCAGGGCCGCGGCCCGGGCGAGCAGCCGCTCGAAGGCGGCGGCCGTCGGAGTGGCCGGTTCGGCCTGGTAGACGACCAACTGCTGACCCGGTGCGCCGTTGACGGTGAACGACAGGAAGTCGATCTCCAGCTCGCCCACCTCGGGGTGGAGCAGCCGCTTGCGGTCGCCTGTCTTTCCCCTCACCTCGTGGCTCGCCCACAGCTCGGCGAAGCGCGGACTGAGCGCGGACAGCTCCGCCACCAGCTCGGCGAGGCGGGCCCGCGCCGGGTCGTGGCCGTAGGCGGCGCGGAGCTCGGCGACTGCGGCCCGCGCCGAGCGGTCCCAGTCGCGGTAGAAGTCGCGTCCGGCCGGGTCGGCGAAGACCATACGCGCCAGATTGTCGTCGACGGTAAAGCCCTGGTGCAGGACGGTGGCCATGGGATTGCAGGCCAGGATGTCGAGGTCGGGACCGAGGACGAAGGCGGGCTGCTCCCGCCAGCCGTCCAGCAGCCGCAGCAACCGGTCGCCCACCTCGGTGTTGTCCGACGGGAAGCGGCGGCGCGCGGTGGGTGCGGCGGCGAGACGGTGCAGGTGCGCGGTGGCCTCCTCGTCCAGGCGCAGAGCGTGCGCGACCGCGTCGAGCACCTGCCGCGAGGGACGGGACTCACGTCCCTGCTCCAGCCGGACGTAGTAGTCGCCGCTGACTCCGGCCAGCATCGAGACCTCCTCGCGCCGCAGGCCCTTCACCCGCCGTCGCGTGTACTCCGGTATGCCCGCCTCCAGCGGCGACACGCCGGCACGGCGTGCCCGCAGGAATTCACCCAGAGGTGTTCCTTGACCCATTTCGCCAGGGTAATACGTGATCGGAACGCTAAAGCAGCCGCTCGAAGCAGAAGGAACGCGCCGAGTCGGCGTACGCGCCGAAGGCCGGGATCGGTTCGTAGCCGGAGCGTGTGTAGAAGCGGACGGCGTCGGGCTGAGCGTCGCCCGTCTCCAGTCGCAGGCTTGTCCACTCTTGTCCGCGTGCCCAGTCCTCCAGCGCCCGGAGGATCCGGAGCGCGATACCCGAGCCGCGGAAAGCCGGCGTCACATACATGCGCTTGACCTCACCGACTCCGCCGCCGAGGTCGCGCAGTCCTCCACATCCGACAGCCGAGCCGTCGTCCTCGTGAGCCACGAAGAAAACGGCGATATCCGCTGCCGATGGCGCGACCCCGGGTTCGCTGTCCGGCGTCCCGTACCTCAGGGCGATCTCGGCCCGTTGCAGCGTGCGCAGTGCGACGGCGTCCGAGTCGTCCCAGGGAACCTGCTCGATCTTCATGTCGCGGATTGTGCTGAGCGCGTGTTACAGACAGGTAAACCAGCCGACCGGAGCTCTGCCGTCAACGTCCGGGCGCGTTGGCCGGTCCCGGCGAGCGGTCCGGTCTCACCTCACTGAGACACCTGAGCGGCAGCACTCTCGTGGTGGTCCAGCAGCGTGAAGACGACGCGCGTGCCGGGGCTGTGGCTGGGGTCGATCGTGATCGTGCCGCCGTGGTATTCGACGATCTTTCTGCACAGCGCCAGTCCAATCCCGTTTCCCGGGTATTCCTCGCGTGTGTGGAGCCGCTGGAAGACCACGAAGACCCGCTCCGCGAACTCCGCTTCGATACCGATGCCGTTGTCCGTGACGGCGAACTCCCATGCTCCGTCGGCCCGCCGCGCGCTGAGATGGACGCTGGGCAGGCGGTCCGGAGAGCGGAACTTGATCGCATTGGTGATCAAGTTCTGCAGAAGCATGCCGAGTTGGGTCCGCTCGCCCTCAAGTATGGGCAGCTTGTCATGAGTGACGACGGCATCGGACTCCTCGATGGCCATGCCGAGCGAGTCGAGGGTGCCCTTGAAGAGTTCGTCAAGGTCGACCGCGACATGGTCGGTCAGCAGCCGTCCGACGCGGGAGAAGGCGAGCAGATCGTTGATGAGCCCCTGCATCCGGTTGGCACCGTCCACCGCGAAGGCGATGTACTGCCGGGCCCGGTCGTCGAGCCGGTCGCTGTACCGGCGCTCCAGCAACTGGCAGAAACTGGCGACCTTGCGCAGCGGTTCCTGCAGATCGTGGGAGGCGACATACGCGAACTGTTCCAGTTCGGAGTTCGAGCGGCGCAGATCGGCGGCCTGAGCGGCGAGACTCGCCTGTGCCGTGTCGCGGAAGGCCAGTTCGGCCGCGAGTCCGGCGCGCATGGCGTCGACATCCGCCGCGAGCAGTCTCAGATCCGCCGGCCCCGAACCGGACACCACATGGTTGAAATCGCCCTTGGCGACTCGCCGGGCGTCCGCCGACAGCCGTTCCAGATGTGTTGTCACACCTCTGCGCAGAGCGACGAAGATCAGAGCCGTCAAGGCGAGAATGACCAGGGCGATCGCGGTGAACGTCCAGTTGCGCAGGGCCCGCGCGTCCTGCAGGTCGCCTCGCGCCTGGTCACGCTCTGCCTGCAGATGCCTTTGCTGCACGGCCATCGCGTCACGGACGGCGTCGAAGGTCCCTTTCCCCTCCTCGGCCCGGTCTTGCGCCAGCGGAATGGGATCGGCGGAGCCGGCGACAGGCTGTGCGATACGGGACTGCCAGCGCGCGGCCCGGCTCTGCACCTGGTCGAGATCCCGTCGCGCGGTGGTGTCGGCGCGGCCGAGGGTTCGTAGCTGTCGCACCGCGGCCTTCTGCTGCGCCAGACCTTCGCGGTAGGGAGTGAGGAACTCGGGACGGCCGGTTATTCCATAGCCGCGGATTCCGGTCTCCTGATTGACCAGGGCGCTTTCGAGGCGTACCGAGGCGATGAGCGCGGGAGTGGAGTGGTCGACGAGCCGGGTGTTGATCGCCGTGGAGCGCGCGAAGATCCATGCCCCGCACAGGACGAGTCCGAGCAGCATGGTCAGCGCGCCGGCGGTACCGATGCCCAGCCAGCGCCGGGTCGTCCATCCCGATGGCATCGGACGCGGAGTGGTTCCGCGCCGTTCGGAGTCGTCCTGGCCCACGGTGTCCACGGCGTGCTCTCCTTCTGACCGTGCCCGGCAGCTATCCGGGCCGGGACAGCGTACCGGCGCACGACAACAACTGTTGTCGGGGGTAGTGTCCCGCCTGGCACGCGACGCCTGGCACGCACGCTCGCCGCGTCGCAGGGGGCACGGACCGGCAAGACGGCCGTCAGCGCCGGCCATGACAGGCTCTCCCCCACCTTTCACGCCCCCTCGACTCCCCCGAACGCAGGAGCTCCACCGTGAACGCCTTCGCCGCCGACCGCCCCTACCGGATCTTCCTTGTCGAGGACGATCCCGCCGACGCGCTACTCATCAAGGACGCTCTGGTCGAACGCGGCATGGCCCGCACGATCGCTCAGGCGACCGACGGAATCGCCGCCCTGGAATACCTGCGCGACGCCGCCAACGAACGTCCCGACCTGATCGTCCTCGATCTGAACATGCCACGGATGAACGGCCGGGAACTGCTCGCCGTCCTCAAGGACGACCCGGCTCTCGGCTCCATTCCCGTCGTGGTGCTGACCACTTCGGCCGCTCCCGACGACATCCAGGACGCGTACCGCCAGCACGCCAACGCCTATGTCACCAAGCCCGTCAACCTCGACGAATTCATCAGCGCGGTCCAGGGCATCGACACCTTCTTCCTCGACACCGCCGCGAAACCGCCGCGCGCCTGAGCTTTCCCGGTGCGGCCGAAAAGCGCCGGACGGCTCCCGTCCGCCTGAGCGGGCGGGAGCGGTGCCATCGCCGGGCGGAATATTCCGGTGACCCATTCCGGCGATCGAGGAACCTTCCCTTGACCGAGGTTCACCCGATCTCGTTACGCCACTTGTTTTTGTCATGGCGAAAACAATCATTCGCTAGTACAGCGCCGCCTCTTGACCCTCCAAAACCTCCGATGTTCACTACGTCTGACGCAGTGGCCGCCCTCTCGTCAGAAATCACCGTCCCGTGATCCGCGCGGCCTCGTTCCGCTCTGTACTCGTACCTCAGTCGGCGCCTCCGGGCGCTCCGAGAGAGGACTGGAAAGTGCGCCTTGTGTCCCGCACCGCGATCGCGCTCCTCCTGTCTGTCCTGTCCCTGGTCGCCGTGGCGCAGTCGCCCCGGGCCGCCGAGGCTTCCGCCGCCGCGCCGCTCTCCGAGGTCCTGGTGTTCTCCAAGACCGCCGAATTCAGGCACTCGGCGATTCCCGCCGGGATCGCCGCCGTGCGGCGCCTCGGCGCGGCCCATGGTTTCTCCGTCACCGCCACCGAGGACGCCGGCGCGTTCACCACCGCCAACCTGGCGCAATACCAGGCGGTGATCTGGCTCTCGACCACTGGTGACGTCCTGAACGCCGCGCAGCAGACCGCCTTCGAAACGTATGTCGGCGCGGGCGGCGGCTATGTCGGCGTCCACGCCGCCGCCGACACCGAGTACGACTGGCCCTGGTACGGCGGTCTCGTCGGCGCGTACTTCGCCTCGCATCCGGCGACCCAGCAGGCCACCGTCGAGATCGAGGACCGTTCCTCGGCCTCCACCGGCCATCTTCCGCAACGCTGGACCCGGAGTGACGAGTGGTACGACTACCGCACCAATCCACGCTCGGCGGTGAAGGTGCTCGCGAGCCTCGACGAGTCGACGTACACCGGCGGCAGCATGGGCGATCATCCGATCACCTGGTGCCAGAACTACCGCGGCGGACGTTCTTGGTACACCGGACTTGGCCACACCGAGGAGTCGTACGCCGACCCGGCCTTCACCACCATGCTGCTCGGAGGCATCCAGATCGCCGCCGGCGCACGGGCCACGGACTGCCGCCCGGAGAACGGATACACCCGCTTGTTCGACGGCACCCAGGCCAGTCTTGACCGGTGGCGGCAGGCGGGCCCCGGCGGATTCACGCTCGCCGACGGCACCCTCACCTCGGTCGGCGGCATGGGACTGCTCTGGTACCCGGTGACGCCGTTCAGCGACTATTCGCTGAAGGCCGACTGGATGATGCCGGGCGACGACAACGGCGGTGTGTTCATCGGCTTCCCCGATCCCCAGGGCGATCCCTGGAGGCCGGTCGATCTCGGCCACGAGATTCAGATCGACGCGACCGACGCCGATCCGACCCGTACGACGGGCAGTGTGTACAGCTTCCGGGCTCCGGACACGGCAGCGCGGACCGCGGCGCTCAACCCGCCCGGGACCTGGAACAGCTACGAGATCTCGGTGCGTGGCCGCCATGTGGAGATCTATCTGAACGGCGTGAAGATCAACGATTACACCAGCACCCGTGACATCGCGACCGGATACCTCGGCGTACAGAACGACGGCGCCGGAAACGACATCAGCTACCGCGACATCAGGATCAAACAGGACACGGAACAGGCCACCGACCTGGCGAGGAACCGTCCGGTCTCGGTCTCCAGCGTCGAGCCCGGCAGTTCACACGTGGGCGCCAACGCCGTCGACGGCGATCCCGCCACGCGCTGGGGCAGCGCCTACACCGACCCGCAGTCGATCACCGTCGACCTCGGCGCCGTCCATACGCTCCAGCGCGTCCGGCTGACCTGGGAGGCCGCCTACGCCAAGGCGTACACGGTCCAGACCTCGTCGGACAACGTGACCTGGCGCACCGTCAACACCACCACGGCGGGCGACGGAGGTCTCGACGACATCGCCGTGAGCGGCACCGCTCGCCATGTACGAGTCCAGGGCACCGAGAGAGCCACCCCATGGGGCTACTCGCTGTGGGATCTCGCCGTGCTCGGAAGCTGACAACACACCGACCGCACACGCGCCCGGTGGCTCTCCCGGCACCGCGGCGCGGACACCGTGCTCAAAACCGAGTCATCGATCGACCCGTCCGCATGGGCAGGTGAGCGTCGGGCCGAATGCCGGTGGCCTCCGCTCACCAGGTCATCAGGACGTCCCCCACCCGCGATCGGCCCTTGGAGGTGCCGTGTTGTCGCGCGCCGTTTCGTTGTTCGCCGCACTGTTCACCCTGTCCGCCCTGCTGCTCGCGCCCGGCACCGCCGCCGCCGCGCCGCGGGCCGTCGCCGCGCCGCCGCCGACGGGCGGATTCGAGAAGGTCAAGCTCGACAGCGGACTGCCGATGGGAGAGCCGATCGAGCTCGCCGTACTGCCGGACCAGAAGGTGCTGTACATCAACCGTGGTACCACCGCCTCGGGCGGCCAGGTCCGCGTCTACGACCCGGCCACTCAGTCGACGACGGTCGCGCTCACCCTGCCGCTGGACGCCCGGTTCGAGGACGGCTTGATCGGCATCAGCCTCCATCCTCGGTTCGCCACCACCGGCTGGGTCATGCTGTTCTACTCTCCGAAGGTGACTCCACTGGTCAACCGGATCTCCCGGTTCACCTTCGACCGCACCACCAACACGATCTCGCCCGCCAGTGAGGACATGATCATCGAGTGGCCGACCGAGCGGGAGCTGTGCTGCCACTCCGCCGGATCCATGTCCTGGGACAGCGCGGGAAATCTCTACTTCGCGGTGGGCGACAACACCAACTCCGGAGGTGACTCGGCGGGCATGGCCCCGATCGACGAACGGCCGGAACGCAGCCCGCAGTACGACGCGCAGCGCACCTCGGGCAATCCGAACGACCTGCGCGGAAAGATCAACCGGATCCATCCCGAGGACAACGGGACGTACACCGTCCCTGACGGCAACCTCTTCCCGAGGGGCACCGCGCGGACGCGCCCGGAGGTCTATGTCATGGGCGTGCGCAATCCCTACCGCGTCTGGGTCGACAAGAAGGCCGGCAACACACTGTACTGGGGCGAAGTGGGTCCCGACGCCGGAGCGACCGTCGCCAACCGCGGCCCGGCGGCGTATGACGAGTTCAACCGCGCCACCGGTCCGGGCAACTACGGCTGGCCGTACTGCGGCGGGCCCAATGTGAGCTACAACGACTGGGACTTCGCGGCCAACGGACCGCGCGGCTGGTTCCCCTGCGGTGGCACGACCGGGCCGGTCAACAACTCACCGCGCAATACCGGCGTCCAGCAGCTACCGCCCGCCAAACCGGCGTTGGTATGGGAGCAGCACGGCGGCAGCAAGGAGTGGCCGCAGCTCGACAGTCCGGGAGGCTGCGGTTCGCCCAATCACACGGAGGTCTACCACTACGACGCGAACCTCGCCTCCGACGTCAAATGGCCTCAGTACTACGACAACAAGCTGCTGATCTCCGAGTACTGCCGGAACTGGATCAAGGAAGTGCAGTTCAACAACGGCAATCCGGCCACCGGCACGCCGACCGCCATCGAGCCGGTACTGGACGGAATGCGCTTCGTCCACCCGATCGACTCCGAATTCGGCCCGGACGGCTCGCTGTATCTCCTCGAATACGGCAGCGGCTATTTCTCTGGCGCCGAGGACGCCGGCCTCTACAAAATCAACTACGTCCAGGGCGGCCGGTCTCCGCTCGCCAAGGCGTCGGCGAACAAGGACAACGGCCTCGCCCCGCTCGCCGTGACGTTCTCCAGCGCCGGCAGCGGCGATCCGGACGGCGATCCGCTCAGCTACGCCTGGGACTTCACCGACAACGGCAGCACCGACTCCACGGCCGCCAGCCCTGTCTTCACCTATCCCGCCAACGGAAGCTTCCAGGCGAGACTCACCGTCAGCGACGGCACCGGCCGGACCGGCACCACCACCGTCCCCGTGGTGGTCGGCAACAACCGTCCCACGCCGGCCATTTCCTCGCCACCGGACGGCGGCGCCTACGAGTGGAATGAGAATGTCACCGTCACCGCCTCCGCGACCGACCCGCAGGACGGTCCGATCGACTGCTCGAAAGTGATCGTCCGGATCGCTCTGGGCCATCAGGAACACGCTCATGAGGTCGCCGAAGGCACCGGCTGCTCGACGACGTTCAACACCGGACCGATCCACTCCGGACTCGACGCCACGCAGTTCTATGTGGTGCGCGCCACCTACACCGACAAAGGGGCCGCCGGTTCGGTGCCGCTGACCGGCGAGCGGCAACTGACGCTGTGGCCGAAGCGATGGCAGGCCGAGCACTTCGCGCAGCTCTCCGGACCGCAGATCATCACGGCCTCGGGAGCCGAGGGCGGCAAGCGCCTGGGAGATGTGCAGAACGGTGAATGGGTCCGCTACCACCCGGTGAGCCTCCAGGGCGTGACAGGGCTCAAGGCGCGGGTCTCCTCGGACAAGGCCGGCAATGTCGCGACCTTCCGCTACGACTCCGTCACCGGTCCTGTGGTGGCTCGGGTGACCGTGCCGAACACCGGCGGCTGGGAGACGTATGCGGAGATCAGTGTGCCTGTCACCGGCGCCGACGAACGGCCTCGCGACCTCTACGTGGTCTTCACCGGCGGCTCCGGCGCCATCCTCGATCTGGACAGTTACACCTTCACCGGCCCCGGTATCAGCCGTCCGCTCGCCGGTCGTCGGGCTGACGCGCCGTAACGCCGTAAGAGGAGGACGACCGCCGGCCGCGCGTCCCGGTCCCGCTCGTGCTCACACGGCACGAGCGGGACCCACGACGGCTCAGCGGCACTGTGATCCCGGTCCGGTCGGACAGCGGCCCGACGCGACTCCGCCAGGACCGGCGGTCGTACCAGGAATTCGCACTCCCGCACCCCGGTGGTCCAAGCGCTCACACTTAGTCTAGCCTTACCTAAGTTGTCAGCGGTCCGAAGCTGCTGCGCCGCGGGTCCGGAGGGGTGCGATGGGTACTGGCGGTCCGTCGGGACGGGACGTCCTGAGAGGCGCGGTGAAGGGCCAGCGGCGCGATGTCGCGCTCGGCTCGGCGCTGGGCGCGGGACACCAGGCCGGTGAGGCGCTGGTTCCGGTACTCATCGGCGTGGTGATCGACCGGGCCGTCGCCAGAAGTGACGGCGGCGAACTCCTTCTGTGGGTCGCGGTCCTGGGCGTCGTCTACATCGGGCTGTCCTTCAGTTTCCGTTTCGGCGCGCGGGCCGGAGAACGCGCGGCCGAAGTGGCCGGGCACCGGCTGAGAGCCGAGCTGGTCGGACGTGTGCTGCATCCGTCGGGCGGTGCGGACGACGGACGGCTCCCGGGCGCCCTGACCAATATCGCGACCGAGGACGCCCGGCGCGTCGGCGCCGTGAACATGGCTCTGCTGACCGGGCTTTCGGCCCTTACGGGCCTCCTCGTCAGCGCCGTACTGCTGCTGCGGATCTCCCTGCCGCTCGGCATGACCGTCCTGCTGGGCACGCCGCTGCTGCTCTGGCTGGGCCATCTTCTGAGCAAACCGCTGGAGCGGCGCAGCGAGGCGGAGCAGGAGCGGGCCGCACACGCGTCGGGCATCGCCTCCGACCTGGTGGCCGGGCTGCGGGTGCTCAAGGGCATCGGCGCCGAGTCGGCGGCCGTGGCCCGCTACCGGCGCACCAGCCGCGACTCACTGACCGCCACACTGCGCGCGGCGCGTGCGGAGGCCGGACAGAACGGCATGGTGCTCGCCCTCACCGGTGCCTTCATCGCCGTCGTCGCGCTCGTCGGCGGGCGGCTGGCCGCACGGGGCGACATCAGTCTGGGCGAGCTGGTCTCGGCGGTCGGACTGGCGTTGTTCCTGCTCGGTCCGCTCTCCGAATTCTCCTGGGTCAACTCCGAGTTCGCGCAGGGGCGTGCCTCCGCCGCCCGGATCGCCGATGTCCTGGCGGCCCCGCCCGGCGTATCTCCCGGTACCGGCGGACTGCCGCGTCCCGTCGCGGGACGCATTCGGCTGCGCGGCGTCTCCTACGGCACACTGCGCGAGGTCGATCTCGACGCCTCGCCCGGTGAGGTGATCGGAGTGGTCGCGATCGACCCCGCGGACGCGACGGCGCTGCTGCGCTGCCTGGGCCGGCAGAGCGATCCGCTCGGCGGCTCGGTCGAGTTGGACGGAGTGTCGCTGGCCACGCTGGATCCCGCGGACGTCCGTACCGCGATCCTGGTGGCCGAGCACGACGCGCACCTGTTCGAGGGCAGTCTCATCGGCAATGTCTCGGCCGCCGCGTCCGATTCCGCCGGCATCGGGCCGGCGATGGCCGCCTCGGGCGCCGACGAGGTGGCGCGGACGCTGCCGCTGGGCGGCGATACGAAGGTGACCGCGCGCGGCGGTTCCCTCTCCGGCGGCCAGCGCCAGCGTGTCGCGCTGGCCCGGGCCCTGGCCGCGGATCCGGCCGTCCTGGTGGTGCATGACCCGGCCACCGCGGTCGACGCGGTCACCGAGGCCACGATCGCCGCCGGGATCCGGGACGTCCGGCGGAACCGTACAACGATCATGGTGACCACCAGCCCGGCCCTGCTGGCGGTCACCGACCGAGTGGTACTGGTGGAAGGCGGCAGAGTGGCCGACACGGCCGTACACGCGGATCTCGTCCGGCGCCACGCGGACTACCGCGCGGCGGTGCTCTCATGACGGGCCGGACCGAGCAGGGCCGGGAGCTGCTGCCGACCGCCACTCCGGCACGCACCCGGCGCGCGGTGGGTGAGCTCCTGCGCCCGCACCGCCGCCTCGCGCTCTCCGGCTTCGCGCTGATGGTCGCCGCCACCACCGTCGGTCTGCTCACCCAGCCGCTGCTCGGACGCATCGTCGATCTGGCCGCCGCCCGGCGGCCGGCCGACGCCATCACACTGCCCGTGGTGCTGCTGGTGGCCGTCGCCGTCGTGCAGGGCGTCACCACCGGATTCGGCCTGTCCCTGATCTCCCGGCTGGGTGAGACCGTACTGGCCCAGTTGCGCGAGCGATTCGTCGAACGCGCGCTGGGCCTGCCCCTGGAGCAGGTGGAGAGAGCCGGATCCGGCGATCTGACGGCCCGGATCACGGGTGATGTGTCGCTGATCGCCGAGGCCGTGCGCAAGGCGCTGCCGGAGCTGGCCCGTTCACTGCTCGCCATCGTCCTGACCCTGGGCGCGCTGGCCGTACTGGACTGGCGCTTCCTGGTCGCGGCGCTGATCGCCGCGCCCGTCCAGATACATACCGCGCGCTGGTACACACGGCGCGCCATGCCGCTCTACGCGGAGCAGCGCGTCGCGGTCGGCGCGCAGCAGCAGCAACTGCTCGACACCATCGGCGGCGGTTCCACCGTGCGCGCGCTGCGGCTGGAGAAGGAACACACCGAGCGGGTCACGAAGCGGTCGTGGTCCGCGGTCGATGTGACGATGCGCGGAGTGGGGCTGGTGCTCCGCTTCTACAGCAGGCTGCACATCGCCGAGTTCGCCGGTCTCACCGCGGTCCTGGTCACCGGTTTTCTGCTGGTGCGCGGCGGAGCGGTGTCCATCGGTACGGCGACGGCCGCGGCGCTGTACTTCCACAGCCTGTTCACTCCGGTCAACGCCGCGCTGGTGCTCCTCGACGACGCCCAGTCGGCCACGGCCGGTCTCGCCCGTCTGGTCGGCGTGGCCGACCTGCCGCTCCCCGGACAGCCGGAGCGGCCCGCCGTCCCACGCGACGCGTCCGTCACGGTGACCGGCGTCGGCCACGCCTACCGGGCCGGTCACTCCGTCCTCCACGAGGTCGGTCTGACGCTTCGTCCGGGCGAACGAGTGGCCCTGGTCGGAGCGAGCGGCGCGGGCAAGACGACCCTGGCCAAGCTGGTCGCGGGCATCCACCGGCCCACCGCGGGAACCGTCCGGCTCGGCGGTGCGGACCTGAACGACCTCGGCCGGGCCGAGGTCCGCCGGACGGTCGCGCTGATCACCCAGGAGGTCCATGTCTTCGCCGGACCGCTCGCCGACGATCTGCGGCTGGCCCGGCCCGACGCGACGGAGAACGATCTCCGTGACGCCCTGGAGAAGGTCGACGCGCTGTCCTGGGCGCAGGCGCTGCCCGACGGGCTGGCCACCGTGGTCGGCGACGGCGGGCACAGGCTCAGCAGTGCCCAGACCCAGCAGCTCGCGCTCGCCCGGCTGATCCTCGCCGATCCGCCCGTCGCCGTCCTCGACGAGGCGACCGCCGAGGCGGGAAGCGCCGGCGCGCGCGTCCTGGAGAAGGCCGCCGGCCGCGCCGTGGACGGCCGTACCGCACTGATCGTCGCCCATCGCCTGACCCAGGCGGCGAGCGCCGACCGGATCGTCGTCATGGCGGCCGGGCGCATCGTCGAAACCGGCACACACGACGAACTCCGGTCAGCCGGCGGACGTTACGCCTCCCTGTGGGAGGCGTGGTCGGACACCCGCGACACCGGCTTGTAGCAGTCCTCACTCCGTTCGCTGTCACAGGAACCCGCCGTAACAGAAAACCCGACCCCGAAGGAACTCCGGATGTCCCGCCCTCTCACCGGCCCCCGGCTCGCCGCCGCGCTCGCCTCCGTCCTGCTGCTCTTCGGCACCCTCACCGCCTGCGGAGGTGACTCAGCCCCGGAACCGGCCGCGACCGCGAAGGACGCGGCCGGTGACACCGCCTACCCGGTCACGATTCCGCACAAGTTCGGCACCACCACGATCCCGTCCGAGCCCAAGCGGATCGTCACGGTCGGCCTGACCGACCAGGACGCCGTACTGGCGCTCGGCAAGGTCCCGGTCGGCACCACCGAGTGGCTCGGCGGCTATCCCGGCGCCATCGGCCCCTGGGCCAAGAGCAAGCTGGGCGGCGGCGCCGTGCCGACCGTGCTCAAGGACACCGGCACGGGCCCGCAGGTGGAGAAGATCGCCGCGCTCAAGCCCGATCTGATACTGGCCTTGTACTCCGGGCTGACGAAGGAGCAGTACGAGACCCTGTCGAAGTTCGCTCCGGTCGTCGCCCAGCCCAAGGAGTACAACGACTACGGCATCCCGTGGCAGGAGCTGACGAAGTCGGTCGGCACCGCGCTCAACAAGGGCGACCAGGCGGAGAAGCTCATCAAGGACGTCGAGGCGAAGTTCGCCGCGGCGGACACCGCGCACCCGGAGTTCAAGAACTCCACCGCGGTGATGGCCACTCCGTACGAGGGCACGTTCGTCTACGGCAGCCAGGACGCCCGTTCGCGGATCCTGACCGACCTCGGTTTCAAGCTGCCGGCCGGACTGGACACGGCGATCGGCGACAAGTTCGGCGCCAACATCAGCAAGGAGCGGACCGATCTGCTCGACCAGGACGCCGTCGTCTGGATCGTCGGCGATCCCGCCAAGGATCCCGCGAAGCTGTACAAGGACCCGTCCTACGCGGACCTGGGCGTGGTGAAGAACGGCCGTGAGGTCTTCATCGAGGAGAGCGGCGACTACGGCAACGCCACATCGTTCGTCTCCGTCCTCAGCCTGCCGTATGTGATCGACCGGCTGGTGCCGCAGCTCACGGCCGCCGTGGACGGCAAGACGGCCACCAAGGTCGAG
Source organism: Streptomyces sp. AK02-01A (assembly GCF_033795305.1). Lineage (NCBI taxonomy): Bacteria > Bacillati > Actinomycetota > Actinomycetes > Kitasatosporales > Streptomycetaceae > Streptomyces > Streptomyces sp. AK02-01A. The sequence continues at coordinate 116,434 of NZ_JARBAE010000019.1, read as the reverse complement.
CAGCCCGCCGGCTGACCCGCCGGGACAGACGGATGGGGGCGGGGCCGCGAGTCATGACTCGCGGCCCCGCCCCCATCCATGCGTCAGGCACTACTCGCCCATGGACTCCACCAGGCTCTTCGGCCGCATGTCGGTCCAGTTGGTCTCTATGTAGTCCAGGCAGGACTGCCGGTCGCCTGGGCCGTGCGCGACGTCCCAGCCCGCCGGCACCTCGGCGAAGCCGGGCCACAGGCTGTGCTGGCCCTCGTCGTTGACCAGCACCGAGTAGACGCCTTCGGGGTCTTCGAACGGATTGCTCATCGTGCGTTCTCCTCCTGTACGGACCCGGTGCCGGGTCGTCCCGGCACCGGGTGTCTCTCCTGCCGCAGCGGCCGGCTACGGCACGTCGTGTCCTCGCTCCCTCGTCGCGGCCCGGTCCACCAGCGCCTCCAGCGCCCGGAACCAGGTCTCGGCCAGCTCCTGGACCGCCTCCCGGGACAGCACTCCTTCCGGCCAGGACCAGTGGGCGGCCAGGACAGGGCCGTCCGCACGGTCCTCGGTCACGACGTTGATGCTCAGCGCGTGACCCTCCCGCATCGCCTCCTCCGAGCCGATGTCCGCGACATCCTCCTCAGGAGCGTAGGACCAGTCGGTGGCCTCCGGGATGTCGAAGCGGCCCAGATAGTTGAACTCGATCTGCGGCGCGTCGAGCGCCGCGAGCACCGGCGCCGTACGCGGGTTGAGATGCCGCAGCAGGCCGTAGCCGACGCCGTTCGCCGGCAGGGACCGCAGATGGTTCCGGACACGGTCCACCGCCTCCTCGGCGGCGGGACCGCCGGCGAGAGCGTCGTCCAGGTCGACCGCGCCCGGTTCCAGCCGGACCGGGAAGACGCTGGTGAACCAGCCGACCGTACGGGACAGATCGGCGTCGCCGGCCAGTTCCTCCTCGCGGCCGTGGCCCTCCAGGTCCACCAGCACCGCGGCATCCGCGCCCGCTCCGTCGCGGCGCCGCCAGTCGGCCACGGCCAGGCCGAGCCCCGCCAGCAGCACGTCGTTGACGGTCGCGCCGAAGGAGGCGGGCACGGCGGACAGCAGCGGTCCGGTGCGTTCCGCCGGCAGCCGCAGGGCCAGTTCCCGCATCGTGCCCGCCGTGTCACGCGCCGGGTCCAGAGGCCGGTCCAGCGGCAGCGGCGCGGCGCCTTCGAGCACCGAGGTCCAGAGGGACAGTTCCGCCTCCCGCGCCGGTTCTCGCGCCAGCTCGGTGAGCAGCCGGGACCAGCGGGCGAACGACGTCTCCACCGGAGCGAGAACAGCGGGCCGTCCGGCCGCCACGTCCTGCCAGGCGGCGGCCAGGTCCGGCAGCAGCACACGCCAGGAGACGCCGTCGGTGACCAGGTGATGGCCCATCAGCAGCAGTCGGCCCGGCAGGCCGCCGGCGTCGAACCACACCGCCCTGACCATGGCGCCGGTGTCCGGGTCCAGCTCGCTCCGGGCGGCGCGCGCCCGTGCCGCGATCGTCTCGCGCAGGGAGTCCTCGTCCAGTCCCGCGACATCGACCCGTTCGATCCAGGCGTCGGTGGCCACCGCACCGGCCGGCGGTACCTCCAGGGTCCAGTCGGCGGGATCCGTCCGGACGAGCCGGGCTCGCAGCATGTCGTGGCGGTCGGCCAGCGCCCGCAGCACGGCGGCCAGTCCGGACCGGTCGAGCGCGGCCGGTGTCTGGACGAGCGCCGCCTGGTGGTAGCCGCCGAACGGGCCGCCGAGTTCGCGCAGCCAGTGCATGACCGGCGTCAGCGGGACGGTGCCGGTGCCGTCGTCCGGTGTACGCGGCGTCACCGGGACGCCGGCCGTTTCCGCCGCGACGGCGCTCAGCCCCGCCACCGTACGGTGCCTGAAGACCATGCGAGGCGTGATCCGTACCTCCGCCGCCCGCGCCCGGCTGACCAGTTGCATCGCCACGATGCTGTCGCCGCCGAGCGTGAAGAAGTCGTCGTCGACGCCGACCCGCTCCAGGCCCAGCACATCGGCGAAGACACCGCAGAGGGTCTTCTCCAGTGGAGTCCGGGGCGCGCGGGCCGACGAGACCGCGGTGAAGTCGGGAGCGGGCAGAGCGTTGCGGTCGAGCTTGCCGTTGGCCAGCTCCGGCAGCCGCTCCAGCAGGACGACCGCCGCGGGCACCATGTAGTCCGGCAGATGCCGGGCCACATGGTCCCGCAGCCGCGCCGCGTCGGGCGAACGGCCGGGAGCCGGCACGACATAGCCCACAAGCTGCTTGCGGGAGCCGTCCTGACGGACCGTCACCACCGCCTGTCCGGCGTCCGGATGGGCGGCCAGTGCCGTCTCGATCTCGGCGAGTTCGATACGGAAGCCACGGATCTTGACCTGGTCGTCGGCCCGGCCCAGATAGTCCAGCCGGCCGTCGGCGGTCCAGCGCGCCAGGTCGCCGGTCCGGTACAGGCGCGAGCCGGGCGCTCCGAACGGGTCGGCGACAAACCGCTCCGCGGTCAGTGCCGGGTGGCCGAGATAGCCGCGGGCCAGTCCGCCGCCCGCCAGATACAGCTCGCCCGTCACCCCGGGCGGCACGGGCCGCAGCCGGTCGTCGAGGACATAGGCCCGGGTGCCCGCCACCGGACGGCCGACCAGCGGGCGTTCGCTGTCCCGTACTCGGGCCACCAGGGCGTCGACGGTCGACTCGGTCGGCCCGTACAGGTTGTACGCCTCGGTGCCGCGCAGCCGGCCGAGCCGCTCCCACAGCGCCTGCGGGACGGCCTCACCTCCGACTCCCACCACCGCCAGCGGGCTGCGGCCGTCCTGGACGAGCCCGGTCTCGGCCATCTGCGCGAAGAACGACGGAGTCACTTCGAGGAAGTCGAAGCCGTGCTCGACGACGGCCGCCGCCAGGAGTTCCGGATCGCGCCTGGTCTCCTCGGACACCACATGCACACAGTGTCCGTCCAGCAGCCACAACTGAGGCTGCCAGGAGGCGTCGAAGGAGAACGACCAGGCGTGTCCGGCGCGCAGATGGCGCCTGCCCGTGGCCGCGACAGCCGGTTCGTACAGCGTCTCGCGGTGGCTGTGGAAGAGATTGCCCACGGTCTCATGGGTGATCACCACACCCTTGGGCCTGCCGGTGGAACCGGAGGTGTAGATCACATAGGCGGGATGGCGCGGCGTCAGCGGGGCCGTCCGGTCGCTGTCGGTGAGGGCGCTCGCGTCCGTCCGGGCGAGCCGGTCCGCCGTCCGCGCGGTGTCCGTCAGCAGGACCGGCACCCCGGAGCCCGGCAGCAGCGGAGCGAGCTCCCGAGTGGTGAGGATCAGTACCGGCCGGGCGTCGTCGAGCATCTCGGTGGTACGCCCCGCCGGTCCCTCGGGATCGATCGGGAGATAGGCGGCGCCCGCCTTCTGCACCGCGAGGATGGCCAGCAGCGTCCGCGCGGTACGCGGCAGCGCGAGGGCGACGATGCGCTCGGGGCCCGCGCCGTGCTCCACCAGCAGCCGGGCCAGCCGGTTGGTCTCCGCGTCGAGTTCGGCGAACGTCAGCTCCAGGGAGTCGGAGGCCACGGCCGGCGCCTCCGGCGACAGCCGTGCCTGGTGCTCGAACAGCGCCGGCACGGTGGTCGGCGCGGCCGTCAGCGGCCGGGAGTTCCACTCGCGCAGGACACGGCGCCGCTCCTCCTCGCCGAGGATCTCGATCCGGCCGATGGGCAGATCCGGATCGGCGGCCACGGCGCGCAGCACTCGCCGCAGACGTCCGGCGATCGCCTCCGCCGTCGCCCGGTCGTACAGATCGGTGCTGTACTCCAGGACGCCGTGCACACCGCCGTTGTCCGGCTCCTCCACGAAGTCGAAGGACAGGTCGAACTTGGCCGTGTCCTGGCCGAGTTCCTCCTGACGAGCCGTCAGTCCGGTCAGTACCGGGCCCGCGGGACCGGCGGCGAGATAGACGACCATCACCTGGAACAGCGGATGCCTGGCGAGCGAGCGCGGTGGGTTCAGCACCTCCACAAGCCGCTCGAAGGGCACGTCCTGGTGATCGTAGGCGGCGAGATCGGTCTCCCTGACCCGGGCCAGCAGCTCGCGGAAGGAGGGATCGCCCGAGGTGTCGGTCCGCAGCACCAGCGTGTTGAGGAAGAAACCGACCATGTCCTCCAGCGCCTCGTCGCCGCGCCCGGCGATGGGACTGCCGATGGGGATGTCGGCGCCGCCGCCCAGCCGGGTCAGCAGCGCCGCCACGGCGGCTTGGACCAGCATGAACATGCTGACCTCACCGCTGCGCGCCAGCTCACGCAGGGACCGTGCCAGCTCCGGGTCCAGGGAGAGGTCGACGGTGCCGCCTCGGTAGCTGCTCTCCATCGGGCGCGGCCGGTCGGCCGGCAGCGCCAGTTCCTCCGGAAGGCCGGCCAGCGCCTGCCGCCAGAAGGCGATCTGCCGGGACACCAGGCTGTCCAGGTCCTTCTCGTCGCCCAGGACGGCCCGCTGCCACAGCGTGTAGTCGGCGTACTGCACCGGCAGCGGCGCCCAGTCCGGCGCGTGGCCCGCCACGCGCGCGGCGTAGGCGGTCGTCAGATCGCGCGTGAGAGGCAGGTCCGACCACTCGTCACCGGCGATGTGGTGCACCAGGACCATCAGTACGTGCTCGTCCTCGGCGAGCCGGAACACGCTGACCCGCAGCGGCGGTTCGCGGTCGAGGGCGAAGCCGTGGGCGGCGGCGCCGGCCAGCAGCCCGGCGAGGCTTTCCTCGTCGGCGGGCACGACCTCGACCGTGAGGTCGTACTCGGCCGGATCGAGCACCTTCTGGTACGCCCGGCCCTCCTCCTCGGGAAAGACCGTGCGCAGCGTCTCGTGCCGCTCCGCCAGATCACGCACGGCGGCGCGCAGCGCCTCCTGGTCGAGAGCGCCGGACAGCCGCCAGACGGACGGGATGTTGTACGTGGCGCTCGGGCCCTCCACCTGGTGGAGCACCCAGAGCCGCTGCTGGGCCGAGGAGAGCGGCAGCCGTCGCGGTCGCGGCCGCGACACCAGCGCGGGCCTCGCTTCTCCGGTCTCCTCCAGCCTGGTCACCAGCCGGGCCACGGTCGGCGCGTCGAACACCGCGCGCAGCGACACCTGCGCGCCGAGCGCGGAGCGGACCTTGGCGACCAGGCGCATGGCCAGCAGCGAGTGGCCGCCGAGCGCGAAGAAGTCGTCGTCGACGCCGACCCGCTCCACGCCGAGCACTTCGGCGAACTGCTCGCAGAGAATCTCCTCACGCGGCGTGCGTGGCCGCCTCCCGGACAGCGCGGCGGAGAAGTCCGGCGCCGGCAGAGCGGCCCGGTCCAGCTTGCCGCTGATGGTGCGCGGCAGCGACTCCACCGTCACAAAGGCCGCCGGGACCATGTGCTCCGGCAGCGCGGCCGCGGCGTGGGCCCGCAGCGCGGCCGGGTCCGGTGTGTGTCCGGGCGCCGGTACCACGTAGGCCACCAGCCGTGGGATTCCCGGTGTGTCCTCCCGTATGACGACGGCGGCGGCCGCCACCTCCGGACGCCCGGCCACCAGTGACTCGATCTCGCCCAGCTCGATACGGAAGCCGCGCAGCTTCACCTGATCGTCCGCCCGGCCCAGGAACCGGAGGGTCCCGTCGGCGTTGCGGCGGGCCAGGTCGCCGGTACGGTACATCCGGCTGCCCGGAGCACCGAACGGGTCCGCGGTGAACCGCTGCGCGGTCAGTCCCGGCCGGTTGAGATAGCCACGGGCGAGGCCCTCGCCCGCGAGGTACAGCTCACCGGCCACGCCCACCGGGACCGGCCGGAGCGAGCCGTCCAGCACATGGGCACGGATATTGCCGACCGGCGCAGCCCACTCGGGGTCACCGCCGTGCCAGCCGTAGGCGTCCACGGCGCACTCGGTCGGTCCGTACAGGTCGTGGACCACCGTGTCCGGCAGGGCGCACAGCCGCTCCCACAGCGGCGCGGGAGTGGCCTCGCCGCCCACGGTGAGTACACCGGGCCGGTGGTGGCCGGGATCCAGGAAGCCGTGGTGGATCAGTTCCCGCAGATAGGTCGGAGTGAGGTCGACGAAGTCGATCCGCTCCTCGCCGAGATAACCGAGCAGCGCCGCCGGGTCGGTCATGGTGGCCTCGTCGACCACATGCAGTTCATGGCCCGCGAGCAGCCACAGCAGCGGGTCCCAGGAGCCGTCGAAGCTGAACGACGCGGCGTGGACGGCGCGCAGTGCGGCGCCTCCCGCCGCCCGCTCGGCCGGTCCGATCAGGTCCTCGCGGTGCGAGGCGAACAGGTTGCTCAGGCCGCGGTGGGTGCCGACCACGCCCTTCGGCAGGCCCGTGGAGCCCGAGGTGAAGATGATGTAAGCGGCCGTGGCGGGACTCGCCGCGGCCGGCGCCACGCGGGCGTGGTCACCGGCCGGCTCCGCGAGGAGTGCCGGATCGTCCAGCAGCAGCGTCTCGTGACCGCCGCTCGGCAGTTTCGCCGCGAGGCCGGTGGTGGTGAGCACGCACAGCGGCGCCGCGTCGGCGAGCATGAACTCCAGCCGGTCCGCCGGGTATTCCGGGTCGAGCGGCAGATAGGCCGCTCCCGAGGCGAGGACGCCGAGGATGGCCGGAACCATCTCGTGGCGGGGCAGCGCCAGGCCGACCACCGTCTCCGGCGCGGCGCCGCGCCGGCGCAGCAGCCCGGCGATGGCGTCCGCGCGCGCCGACAGTTCGGCGAAGGTCAGCCGGGCGCCGCCGGTGACCAGGGCCACCTGGTCGGGCCGGGCACGCGCCGTGTCGGCGAACAGTTCGGGCACGGCGCGCGGTTCGACCGGCCGGTCGGTGTCGTTCCAGGTGGTCACGGCCGCTGTGGCCTCGGCGTCGGTGAGTACGCGCAGGGCTCCCACCGGCTGGTCCGGTGCGGCGGCCACCTGTTCGAGCAGCGCCACCAGACGCTCCGCGAGCAGTCCGGCCGTTTCCGGGTCGGCCAGGTCCCTGGCGTACTCCAGGACCAGGGCGATGGGCCGGCCGGCGCCGTGGTCGACAAAGGTGAAGTCGAGGTCGAACTTGGCCGTGCCGGTGTCCATGTCGAACCACTCGGTCTCCAGCCCCAGCAAGTCGGGATCGCCGTCCGGCCGGTAGTGGTAGCCGAGCATCACCTGGAAGAGCGGGTTGCGGTCCGCCACACGCGCGGGATTGACGGCTTCGACGACATGGTCGAAGGGCAGGTCCTGGTGCTCGAAGGCGGCCAGCGCGGCCTCCCGCACCCGGCCGAGCAGTTCACCGAAGGTCGGATCGCCCGACAGATCGGTGCGCAGCACCAGCGTGTTGACGAAGAAACCGACCAGGTCGTCCGCCGCCGCGTCGGTGCGTCCCGCGATGGGCGCGCCCAGCGGGATGTCGTCACCCGCGCCGAGCCGGTGCAGCAAAGTGGCGGTCGCGGCCTGGAACAGCATGAACATGCTGACGCCGCGCTCGCCGGACAGCTCGCGCAGGGCGCCGCCGGTCTCGGCCGGGAGTTCCACCCGTACCGTGCCGCCCTGGCCGGTGACCCGCGCCGGGCGCGGCCGGTCCAGCGGAAGTGCCAGGTCCTCGGGCAGTCCGGCGAGGGTCTCGGTCCAGTAGGCGGCCTGCCGCTCGCCGACGTCCGCCAGCAGCCTCTCCTGCCAGAGCGTGTAGTCCGCGTACTGCACCGGCAGCGGCGTCCAGTCCGGCGCCCGGCCCGCCGAGCGCGCCGCGTAGGCGGCGTCGAGATCGGCGAGGAAGGGCCGGTCGGACCATTCGTCGGTGGTGATGTGGTGCAGCGTCACGGCCACCACATGGTCGGCCGTGCCGAGCCGCAGCACCTCCGCACGCAGCGGGAGTTCGGCGCTGAGGTCGAACGGGCGGCGCTTGGCGGCCTCGATACGCTCCGGCAGCTCCTGTTCGGAGCAGTCCGCCACGGTGAACTCCGGATCGGCCTGGCCGGCCGGGACGATCCACTGGTACGGCTCGCCGTCGTGCTCCCGGAACCGGGTGCGCAGGGACTCGTGCCGTCCCGCCACATCGCGCAGCGCGGTCCGCAGGGCTTCCAGGTCCAGTTCGCCGCGCAGCCGGAAGACCAGCGGGAAGTTGTAGGCGGCTCCGCCGCCGCTGATCCGCTCGACCAGCCACAGCCGCCGCTGCGCCGCCGAGAGCGGAATCCGCTCGGGACGGACGGCCGCGGTCTCCAGCGCGGGCCGTGCGGTCCTGCCGCTGTCGGCCCTGAGCGCGAGCAGCGCCGGTGTCGGTGCCTCGAACAGATCCCGGATGGCCAGCTCGGCGCCCAGCTCGGTGCGGGCGCGGCTGATCAGCCTGGTGGCGAGCAGCGAGTGCCCGCCGAGGTCGAAGAAGCTGTCCTCGGCCCCGGCCCCGGGCAGCCCGAGCACCTCGGCGAAGAGCCGGCAGAGGGTCTCCTCCGTGGGCGTCTCGGGACCGCGTCCACTGGTGAGGGCGACGGCCGGTTCGGCTTCCGGGAGCGCGCGGACATCGAGCTTGCCGTTGTCGTTCATCGGCAGTCCCGGCAGCACGACGAAGGCGGCGGGCACCATGTAGTCGGGCAGTCGGCGGCCGAGGTCCTCGCGCAGGCGCTGGATCAGCGTCCCGGTGCCGCGTGTCGTCGCCGGCGTGTTGGCGTGGCGGACCGGAGCCGCGCCGGTGTCGCCGGGCAGGTGGAGGCCCGCCGTGACACGGAATCCGGAGCGCGGCGCGTCACCGATGAACACGGCGTCGTAGCGGCCGGGTTCGTCGGACCAGGTGGTGAGTACCCGGTAGCCGAGGCTCTCTCCCAGCTCGCGCAGCGTGTCGGGCTCCACTCCGGAGGGCGCCGCGCCGGGTGCGCGGCCGGTGTCCAGCGCGCGCATGGCGGCCAGTTCGTGCGCCGTACGGGCGTCGGGGACGCGCCGGAGCCGCAGCCGTTCCGTGCGCCGCTCGCGCAGGTGTGCGGCGGCGGTCTCGATCCCGGGCCAGTCGAGCACCGGCACGTCGGCGAGGCGCGGCGCGTCGGCCGGTTCGCGGTAGAGCACGGCGTCGTACCGGTAGCGGGTCAGTTCGTTCTGGTGGCGGCCGGTCTTGGTGCGGAGATCGACGCCGTAGCCGAGGGTGCTGAAGTAGTCCGGGTCGACGAGGAGTTCCTTCTCCAGGGCGAGGCCCCGGTCCACGGCCCGCCGGACGATCTCCGGGTCCGCGCCGTCTCCGGCCCTGGCGAGCTGGATGGCGGCCTGGAAGGGCCTGGCCAGGCGCAGGTTGCGGACGTCTCCGACGAACAGCGCGCCGCCGGGGACAAGCAGGTCCATCGCTCCGTTGATGACGTCGGTCAGATAGCCGGCGCTCGGGAAGTACTGGATGACGGAGTTGATGACGACGGTGTCGAAGAATCCTTCGGGAAGTCCGGCGAGGTCGTGGGCGGGCCGGGCACGCAGCTCGACCTTGGCCGCCAGCTCCGGAGCGCGCCGCAGATCCTCACCGATCTTGCGGATGACGGGCTCCGCGAAGTCGGTGGCCCAGTAGGCCTCGGCGTCCGGGGCCAGTTGGGAGAGCAGCAGGCCGGAGCCGACGCCGATCTCCAGGATGCGGCGCGGCCGCAGCTCGCGGATGCGTTCGACGGTCGCGGCCCGCCACTCGCGCATGTGCTCCAGCGGGATGGGCGTGCCGTCGTACGAGCTGTCCCAGCCCGCGAAGTCCTCGGTGAAGACGGCGGTGCTGATCTCGGTGTACTCGGCGGAGTAGATCTCCTGCCACTCGCCGATCTGGTCGCGCTCGGCCGCCGCCCGCGCGGCGTCGGTGAGTTCGGCCGGGACGACATAACCGATCAGGCGGCGGGTGCCGGGCGCCCTCGGGTCTTCCCGGGCCAGCACGGCGGCCTGGGAGATCTCCGGGTGCTGGACGAGCGCGTTCTCGATCTCGCCGAGTTCGACGCGGTATCCACGCACCTTGACCTGGTCGTCGGTACGGCCGAGGAAGTCGAGGTTGCCGTCCTCGCGCCGCCGTACGAGGTCGCCGGTGCGGTACATGCGCTCGCCGGGCTCTCCGAACGGGTCGGCGACGAACCGCTCGGCGGTGAGGCCGGGCCGGTCGAGATAGCCGCGTGCGAGGCCGGTGCCGGAGATGTAGAGCTCGCCGGGGACGCCGTCGGGGACGGGACGCAGCCACGCGTCCAGGATGTGTGCCCGGGTGGCGCGGATCGGGCGGCCCACGGTCGGTGTCGGGCTGTCGTCCGTGCCGCCGCCGAGGGTGTTGATGGTGTACTCGGTGGGCCCGTAGAGGTTGTAGCCGTAGGTGCCCTCGGTGTCACGCAGCCGGTTCCAGACGGTCTCGGTGACCGCTTCGCCGCCGAGCAGGACCAGTGGCGGACGGTGGCCTTCGAGCAGTCCTTCCTCGATGAGCAGATGGGCGTAGGTCGGCGTGACGTTGACGACGTCGATGCGGTGGTTCTCGCAGTACGCCACCAGCGCTTCGGCGTCCCGGCGCAACTCCTCGTCGCAGATGTGGACTTCATGGCCCTCGACGAGCCAGAGCAGCTCTTCCCAGGACATGTCGAAGGCGAAGGACACGGTGTGCGCGACGCGCAGCCGGCGGCCGCCGGCGGAGGCTATGGCGGGAGCGAAGATCTCCCTCTGGTGGTTGAGCCGCATATTGGTCAGACCGCGGTAGGGAGTGACGACTCCCTTGGGACGGCCGGTGGAACCGGAGGTGTAGATGACATACGCCGGGTGTTCCAGGCTGAACCGGACGTCGACCGGCTCGGCCGGCAGCCCGGCCAGTTCCGCGACGACCTCAGGGTCGTCCAGCAGGACGCGCGGGACCTCGCCGCGCAGAGTCGTCGACACCTCGGCCGTCGACACCAGCAGCAGCGGCCGGGCGTCCGCCAGCATCAGCGCGAGGCGGTCGGCCGGATAGTCCAGCTCCAGTGGCAGATAGGCGGCGCCGGTGCGCAGGACCGCGAAGAGCGCCACGACCATGTCGACGGAGCGCGGCAGCCCGAGCGCCACGACGCGCTCAGGACCCGCGCCGCGCGCCAGCAGCAGCCGGGCCAGACGGTCGCAGCGGGCGTCGAGCTCGGCGTAGGTGAGCGTCTGCGCGCCGAAGACGATCGCGGTCGCGTCCGGCGTACGGGAGGCCTGGGCCGCCAGCATGTCGGCGACGGTCTCGTCGGGCACGGGCTCGCGGCTCGCCGCGTACTCCTGTGCCAGAGCGCCGCGTTCGGCGGGCAGCATCGGATCGAGACCGCCGACGAGGGCGGCCGGGTCGTCGGTCAGCCGGTCCAGCAGCAGAGTGAAGCGGGCCAGCAGTCCTTCGGCGTATTCCCCGGTGATCAGATCGGGACGGTAGGCGAGAGTGACACGCACCTGGCGGCCGGGCGTGACGACCAGGTTGACCGGGTAGTGCGTGGCGTCGACGTTGGCGACGGCCGTGGCGCCGTGCCGGTCGCGCAGCTCGGCGAGCCGGTCCTCGGTGTCGGCGTTGCGCAGCACGAAGAGGGTGTCGAAGAGCCGGCGGTGGCCGGTCTCGGCCTGGAGGACTCCGAGCCCGAGGTATTCGTGCGGCATCAGTTCCAGACGTTCCGCCTGGATCCGGCGGAGCAGGGCCAGGACCGGCTCGGCCGGGTCGAAGTCGATGCGCGCGGGCACGGTGTTGAGGAACATGCCGATGACGTTCTCGACGTCGGGCACCTCGCTCGGCCGTCCTGCCACGGTGGTGCCGAAGACCACGTCGGTGCGGCCGGTCGCGCTCGCCAGGGCCAGCCCCCAGGCGGCGTTGAGCACCGTGTTGAGGGTCAGGCCGTGCCGGCGCGCGGTGTCGCGCAGCCGCTCGCTCGCCGCGGCCGGGAGTGCGATGTCGAGGCTTTCCGGGATGACGGGTTCGAGGCCCCGGTCGGCGGCCGTCGGCACGAGCAGCGTGGGCTCGTCGAGACCGCTGAGCGCGACCCGCCAGGCGCCGGTGGCCTGCTCGGTGTCCTGACGGTCCAGCCAGTCGAGGTAGCCGCGGTACGAGCCGGGACGCGGCAGTCCCGCCGGGTCTCCGCCGCTCTCGTACAGGCCGAAGAGCTGGTCGAGGAAGAGCCAGGCCGACCAGCCGTCCCAGAGGATGAGGTGGCGGCCGATGACCAGCCGGTCGCCCCGCTCCCGGCCGAGGCGGACCAGCAGCATCCGGAAGAGCAGCGGCCGGGCGAGATCGAACCGGCGGGTACGTTCGGCGTCCATCAGCGCCCGCAGCCGGTCGTCCTGTTCGTCGTCCGGCAGGCCGGACAGGTCGACCTCGTCGAGCGGGATCTCCGGGTCGCGGACGATGAACTGGACGGGCCGGTGCAGTCCTTCGCTGGTGAATCCGGCGCGCAGGCTGGGATTGCGGGCGAGCAGCGCCCGCGCGGCGGCGCGCAGCCGGCCGGCGTCGACGCGGGTGGCGAAGTCGAAGGACTCATGGACGGTGTAGACGTCCAGTGCGCTGTCGTCGTACGTGGAGTGGAAGAACAGGCCTTCCTGGAGCGGCGCGAGGGGCCAGATGTCCTCGACCTCGCCGGGGACGAGCCGTTCCACCCGGGCCGTCTCCTCGGCGGTGAGCCGGAAGGAGGAGGTCCCGGCGTCCCCCGGCTCGCGCTCCTGGTGCGTGGTCGCGACGGCGGCGAGCGCGGCGGGGCTGCGGTGCTCGAAGATGTCGCGTGGGCTCAGGCCGAGTCCGGCGCGGCGGGCGCGGCTGGAGACGCCGATGGAGCTGATGCTGTCGCCGCCGAGCAGGAAGAAGTCGTCGTCGACGGAGACGTCCGCCAGCTTCAGCACGGCCGCGAAGATCTCGGTCATCGTCTGTTCGCGTGCGTCGCGCGGGGCCCGGGCGGTGGCGCGTACGGCCTGCGGCGCGGGGAGCGCGTTCCGGTCCAGTTTGCCGCTGGGTGTGAGCGGCAGGGCGTCGAGGACGACATAGGCGGCGGGCACCATGGGCGCGGGCAGGCCCTCGTCGAGCGCGGCCCGGAGCGTGGCGGCGTCGGGCCGCGCGTCCTTCGCGGGCACGACATACGCCACCAGCGCGTTGTCCCGTACCGTGACGGCCGCCTGCGCGACGGACGGTTCACGCACCAGCGCGGCCTCGATCTCGCCGAGTTCGATCCGGTTGCCGCGCAGCTTGATCTGCCGGTCCGTACGGCCCAGGTACTCGATCACGCCGTCGGCGCGGCGCCGCACCAGATCGCCGGTGCGGTACATACGGCTGCCGGCCGGGCCGTACGGGTCGGCAGTGAACCGTTCCGCGGTCAGTGACGGGCGGGCGTGGTATCCACGGGCCAACTGGACGCCGGCCAGGTACAGCTCGCCGGGTGTCCCGGCGGGGACGGGCCGCAGGCAGCCGTCGAGCACGCGGAGTTCCGTGTTCCACACCGGCCGTCCGATGGGCACGGTGGCGCCGGACTCTCCGTCGTACGTGTGGTGCGTGACATCGACCGCGGCCTCGGTGGGACCGTACAGATTGTGCGGCGGCACACCGGTGAGCGCCTGCCAGCGGGCCGCCGCTGAGCCGGTCAGGGCCTCGCCGCTGCTGAAGACGTGGCGCAGGGTCGCGGCCCAGCCCGGATCGGCGGTGACCTCCTCGGCCGCCAGGAAGGCTTCGAGCATGGACGGCACGAAGTGCATGGTGGTGACGCGCTGTTCGCGGACGAGCGCGGCGAGATAGGACGGGTCCCGGTGCCCGTCGGGCTTGGCGAGGACGACGGCGGCGCCCTCGGTGAGCGGCCAGAAGAACTCCCAGACGGATACGTCGAAGCTGGCGGGTGTCTTCTGGAGCACGCGGTCGCCGGCCGTCAGGCCGTACTCGTCCTGCATCCATGCCAGCCTGTTGACGATGGCGCGGTGGGTGACGAGGACACCCTTGGGCAGGCCGGTGGAGCCTGAGGTGTAGATCAGATACGCCGGGTCGTCGGGGTGCGGTGCGCGGCGGGTCCGCGCCTCGGCCCGCTGCCCGGCGGCGGTTGTCTCCTCGGCTGTTTCCCCGGCGCCGAGGACCAGTGTGGTGAGGCCCGCCACGGCGGGCAGTCGCGGGACGGTCTCCGCGGTGGTGACCACGATGGCGGCGCCGGAGTCGGTGAGCATATGGGTCACCCGGTCGGCCGGATAGTCCATGTCGACCGGGAGGTAGGCGGCGCCGGACTTGAGGACGCCGAGCAGTGCGGTCATCAGCTCCGCCGAGCGCGGCACGGCGACCGCGACGATCCGCTCGGGGCCTGCTCCACGGTCGCGCAGCCGCGCGGCCAGGGACTCCGCGCGGGCGTCGAGCTCCGCGTAGGTGAGGCGCTCGTCGCCGAAGACCACGGCCGTGGCGTCCGGCGTACGGGCCACCCGGTCCTCGAACGCGGCGGCGAGCGTGGTCCCGGCGACCTCGCGCACGGAACCGGCGAGCCGGGCCTGCGCCAGCTCCGGCGGCGACAGCAGCTCGATCCGGGCGGCCGGCAGCGCGGGGTCGTCGGCCAGTGCTTCCAGGATCCGGGTGAGACGGTCGGCGACCGCGCGTACGGCCGTGCCGTCCAGCCGGTCGGCGTGGTGCTTCAGACGCAGGTCGAGCCGTCGGCCCGGCTTGACGATCAGGGCCAGCGGATAGTGGACCGCGTCGTGGAATTCATGTCCGGAGATCCGGACCGTGCCAGTGGCGTCGCGCAGGTCCGTGTCCGCCGGGTAGTTCTCGAACACGAGGAGTGTGTCGAAGAGTTCGCCGCTGCCCGCGAGTCCGGCGATCCGCTGGATCTCAGCCAGGCCGAGATGCTGGTGGCTGAGGAGCTGGGCCTGCTCGTCCTGGAGGCGGCCGAGCAGCGCCGAGAGCGGATCGGCCGGGGTCCAGCGGAAACGGGTCGGCAGGGTGTTGATGAACAGGCCGACCATGGACTCGATGCCGTCGACCTCGCTGTCACGCCCGGAGACCGTGGTACCGAACACCACGTCCTCGCGGCCGGTCAGCCGTCCGAGCAGCAGACCCCAGGCGGCCTGGACGACCGTGCCGAGGGTGACACCGTGCTCGCGCGCCCTGGCGCTGAGCCGGGCGGTGGTCCGCTCGGAGAGTTCGACACGGATCTGCTCGGGCACAGGCGCGCCCTCTGACGGCGGCCCGGCCAGCCGGGTCGGTTCGTCGAGACCGGCGAGCGCGGTCCGCCAGGCCGCGCGGGCGGCCTGGCGGTCCAGCCCGGACAGATGCCGCAGATGGGCGCGGTACGGAGCGACCTCCGGCAGCGGCGCGGTCTGTCCTCCGTACAGGGCCATCAGCTCGCGGTGCAGTACGGGCAACGACCAGCCGTCCGCGACGATGTGATGGAACGTCAGCACGAGGACGGCGCGCTCGGATCCGAGCCGTACGAACGCGCAGCGCAGCAGTGGCGGCCTGGCCAGGTCGAAGCGGCGGGCGCGCTCCTCGGCGGCGACGGCCTCGGCCATCGGGCCCCGTGCGGACTCGTCCCGCGCGGACAGGTCGACCTCGCGCCAGGGCAGTGCCGTCGGGCCGGTGATGATCTGCACGGGCCGTCCGTCCGGCCGCTGCCGGAAGGCCGCGCGCAGCGGGGCGTGCCGGTCGAGCAGGGCCTGCGCGGCGCGCCGCAGCGCTTCGCCGTCGACCGGTCCCGTCAGCTCGATGACCTGCTGGACCACATAGGCGTCGCCGTCCTGACCGCCGACGAGGGCATGGAAGAAGAAACCTTCCTGGAGCGGGCTGAGCGGCAGCAGTTCCTCGGCTGTCAGCGGGTCCGTGCCCTGGATCTCGGCGAGTTCGTCCGCCGTGACCTCGACGAGCGGAGTGTCGCCCGTCGTGGTGACGGCCTCGGCGCCGTCCACGGCGACGGACGCGAGCGCGGCGACCGTGCGGTGCCGGAAGACATCGCGCGGAGTGAGCCGGATCCCGGCCCTGCGGGCCCGGACCAGCAGTTGGATCGCGCTGATGCTGTCGCCGCCGAGGGCGAGGAAGTCGTCGTCGATGGTGACGGACCGCAGGCCGAGCACTCCGGCGTACAGGCCGCAGAGCAGTTCCTCACGCCGGTCACGCGGAGCCCGGCCGGAGCTGAGCGCTCCGTAGTCGGGTGCGGGAAGCGCCCTCTCGTCGAGCTTGCCGCTGGGCGTGACCGGCAGCCGGTCCACGGGCACGAAGGCCGACGGCACCATGTATTCCGGCAGCCACTCGTCGGCGTGTGCCCGGAGGGTCTTCATCAGCGTCGTGATGTCACGGAAGGGCGCGGGCCGGTTGGCGTACGGGAACACCCGGCCCGGCCGGTACGGTGCGGCGGCCGGTCCTTCGCCCGCGGAGAACACGACGTCGAGGGCGCCGTCGTCGGCGTGGCCGTTCCAGGTGACGGCGACGCGGTAGCCGTGTTCGGCGCCGAGGCGGTGGAAGTCCTCGGGGTCGACTCCGCCGAGGTCGGGGCTGCTGCTGTCCTCCAGGGCCCGCAGCGCGCCGAGGTCGTCGGTGAGACGGGCGTTGGGCACACCGGTGACCCGCAGCCGTGCGGGCCGTCCGGCGAGCTGGTCCGCCAGCTCGGTGAGTCCGCCGAGGCCGGACCAGCGTGCTTCGCGCTCGTCCGGAGCCGCCGGTGTGTCCCGGCGGCCCGGCGCCGTGGATCCGGCGCCGTCCCGCGGCGTCGGCGTGGTCTCGCGGAGCACCACGTCGTAGCGGTAGCGGCTGAGCTCGTTGTGGTACGTGGCGCGCTTGACGAGCACGTCGGCGTCGAAGTCTCCGAGCGCCGCGAAGAAGTCGGGATCGAGCAGCAGTTCGCCCTCCCAGCTCACGGACCGCTCGACGGCGGCGCGCAGCGCGCTCTTGTCGGCCCTCTCGTGGTCGAGGGCGGCCCGGCCGGTCTCCACGGCGGCGCGCAGACAGCGCAGCAGCCGCAGATTGCGCAGGTCGCCGACGAAGACGCTGCCGCCGGGAGCGAGCAGTCCTGAGACCTTGCGCAGCACATCGGCGAGGTAGTCGGCGCTCGGGAAGTACTGGGCGACGGAGTTGATGACGACGGTGTCGAAGAATCCTTCGGGCAGGCCGTCGATGTCGTGGGCGGGCTGGGCGCGCAGCTCGACACGGCCGGCCAGTCGCGGCACGGCGTCCACCTGCGCGCGCAGCGCCCGTACCGCCTCGTGCGAGACGTCCGTGCCCCAGTAGGCGTCGCTGTCGGGCGCGACCCGGGAGAGGATGAGTCCGCTGCCGACACCGATCTCCAGGACGCGCCGGCCGCCGAGGCCGCGGATGCGGTCGACCGTGGCGTCGCGCCACTCGCGCATCTCCTCGACGGGGATGGGCCGGCCGTCGTACATGCTGTTCCAGCCCGCGAAGTTCTCCTGGAAACCTTCGGATCCGGCGGCGCTGTAGAGCAGTTCGTGCAGGTCCTTCCACTCCTCGACCCGCTCGGTCTCGTCCTGGCCGGGCTCGGTGTCGAGCGAGGGAACGACATACGCGGCGAGCCTGCGGTCGCCGGGCCGGTCCTCGCGCGCGACCACCGCGACCTGCCCGACGGCGGGATGGCGGCGCAGTACGGACTCGATCTCGCCGGGTTCCACCCGGAAGCCGCGGATCTTGATCTGGGTGTCGGCGCGGCCGAGGAACTCCAGCCGCCCGTCGGCCTTCCAGCGCACCAGGTCGCCGGTGCGGTAGAGCCGCTCGCCCGGCGCGCCGAAGGGATCGGCGACAAACCGCTCGGCGGTGAGGCCGGGCCGGCCGAGGTAGCCACGGGCCAGGCCGTCGCCGCCGAGGTACAGCTCACCGGGCACACCGGCGGGCACCGGCTTCAGCCGTGCGTCGAGGACATGGGCGCGGGTGCCGGGGTCGGGAACACCGATGGGGACGATCGCGCCGGCCGGGGTCGCGGGATCGCACAGTCCCAGAGTGGAGTTGGTGGTCGCCTCCGTCGGGCCGTACGCGTTGAACATCATCCGGCCGCGCGCGTAGCGTCCCACCAGCTCGGGCGAGACACGCTCGGTTCCCGCCAGCAAGGTGGCGGTGGGCGGAAGCAGGACATCGTCGGGCATGGCCGCGAGCAGCGCCGGTGGCAGGATCATGAAGGTGATGCCATGGGCGTTGGCGTAGTCCGCGAGCGGCGCGCCGGGCACCCGCAGCTCGGCCGGGACGACGACCAGACGGCCACCGGAGAGCAGACCGAGGCAGAGGTCCCAGAAGGCCACGTCGAAACTGGGCGAGGCGAACTGCAGAACGCGGCTGTGCGGGCCGATACCGAAGCGCTCGCTCTGGGTGGCGACGAGCTTGGCGACGCCGGTGTGGGAGAGGACGACGCCCTTGGGCCGGCCGGTGGAGCCGGATGTGTAGATGACGTACGCGGCGTTCAGGACGGTGAGCGGCGCACCGCGGTCGGCGTCGGTGGGGTCGTGGGCGGGCCGGCCGGCCAGTTCGGCGGCGGTCTCCGGCAGGTCGAGCACGATCCGGGCCATGTCGTCCCGCGACGGAACGCCGTCCGTGGTGTCCGACGTGGTGACGAGGCAGACCGGATCGGCGTCGGCCAGCATGTACGCGATCCGGTCGGCCGGATAGTCGGGGTCGACCGGCAGATAGGCGGCGCCGGACTTCAGCACGGCGACCTCGGCGACGATCATCTCGGCGGAGCGGGGCAGCGCGAGGGCCACCACCCGCTCGGGGCCGGCGCCCCGGGCGATCAGGGTGTGGGCGAGGCGGTTGGCCCGCTCGTCCAGTTCGGCATAGGTGAGTCGCTCGTCTCCGAAGACGAGCGCGAC
The DNA here is from genome assembly GCF_033795305.1 of Streptomyces sp. AK02-01A. Taxonomy (NCBI): domain Bacteria; kingdom Bacillati; phylum Actinomycetota; class Actinomycetes; order Kitasatosporales; family Streptomycetaceae; genus Streptomyces; species Streptomyces sp. AK02-01A. The sequence continues at coordinate 97,780 of NZ_JARBAE010000019.1, read as the reverse complement.
CGCGTCGGGACGCTGTCCGACCCGCTCGGCGAACATGGCGGGCCAGGTGGCGAGCGGCACGGTGTGACCGGTCGCGTTCCATTCGACGAGCAACCGGTGGTTCTCTTCCGGGTCCGTCAGTTCCAGCGCGCCCACCGGCACGCCGGGACGGGCCAGTCCGTCCGCCAGCAGGGTCTCGTAGTGGCCGAGCAGCCGGTCGACGGTCGCTTCCTCGAAGAGGTCCGGGCAGTACGTCGCGCGTATGCCGTCGGACGCCACTTCCAGCGCCAGATCGAGGGAGCCGGTCTCCTGGCCGGCGGCGGAGTCCGGGGCCGTGCCACGGGCCGTGTTGAAGGCCGTGTTGAAGGCCGTGTTGAAGAACAGCCCGCCACCGCGCGTCGGGTCCGGGTTCAGTTCACCGGCCAGGACGGCCGGCGGCAACCGGTGCGCCCGCGCGCCGTCCAGGGCCTCGGTCACCCGCCGCACCAACTCGCCGAAGGACGGCTCGCCGCCGAGATCGACGCGTACCAGCAGCGTGTCACGGCCGACGGTGAGTACGGGTGCGTTGCCGTAGCGGTGCAGCAGCGCGAAGTAGGCGGCGGTCAGCTCCTGGTCCGTCGCGCCTCTGGTGTCCCTGACCGTACGACGGCTCCGGACGGGCCCGCGCCCGGACGGTGCCGGTGGATAGGGGTGGTCGGTCGGCAGCACCGCCTCCGGTGAGAGAGGTGCGAGCAAGTGCCGCCAGTAATCCACAACTTCTTCGATCCCGGACACGGTGGCCGCGCCTCCCCAGCAGTTCGGTCCCGGCTCTGTGGAGCCGGAGTCGCCGACATACTAAGGTAAGGGTTACCTAATCCAATAGAGGCCACCTGTTCGAGACCGCACGCCGGCCCTGGACTACATTTAAGGTCTGCCTAACCTAAGGATATTGACGTGGAGAAAGCTCGGTGACCCGGGCGAGAGCTCCCCGCGCGGTGCTCCTCGTGGTACTGCCCGGCGCCGTTCTTCTCGCTCTGTGCCTGCTGTCGATCGCGCTGGGCGCCGTGCGCATACCGCTCGGCCAGGTCGTCGAGACGCTGTTCGGCCACGCGCCGAACACCAGGATCGAGAACGTGATCTGGTCCGTACGCATACCGAGGACCGCGCTCGGTCTGGCGGCGGGCGCGGCCCTCGGGCTCTCCGGCTCGCTCATGCAGGCCCTGACCCGTAACCCGCTGGCCGATCCCGGCATGCTGGGAGTGAGCGCCGGCGCGGCCTTCGCCATCGCACTGTCCGTAGGAGTCTTCGGACTCGGTTCGCTCTACGGTTACATCTGGTTCGCCTTCGCCGGCGCCCTGGGCGCCAGCGTCCTGGCGTATGTGCTCGGCGGGCTCGGCCGGTCCGGTGTCACACCGGTCAAGCTCGCGCTGGCCGGAGTGGCCATCACCTCGATGCTGACCTCGCTGACCAGCGGTATCGCGCTGACAAACCCGGACGCGCTCAACCGCTACCGCTTCTGGGGCGCCGGATCGCTCTCCGGCCAGGGCCCTGACGCTCTGCTCCAGGTGCTGCCGTTCCTCGCCGTCGGCGCCGTGCTGGCGCTGGCCACCACGCCCGCGCTCAACAGCCTCGCGCTCGGTGACGACGTGGCGTCCTCGCTGGGGCTGCGGCTCGGGCTGATACGCGTCCAGGGCGTCGCGGCCGTGACGCTTCTCACCGGTGGCGCGGTGGCCGTCATCGGACCCGTGGTCTTCGTCGGGCTGGTGGTACCGCACATCGCGCGGATCCTCACCCAGGCCGCCGGTATCGGACCCGACCACCGGTGGCTGCTGCCCCTGTCCGCCGTGCTCGCTCCCGCTCTGCTGCTCATCGCCGATATCGCCGGGCGCCTCATCGCGCCGCCGATCGAGATCCAGGCCGGCGTTCTCGTCGCCTTCGTCGGCGGTCCGTTCTTCATCGCGATGGTCCGCCGCCGCCGACTCGCGGAGTTGTGAACATGACCAGTCCGCTCTCCGCCCGTACCTCCGGCCGGGTCACCTTCCGGCTCGGCGTCCCGCCCGTCTCCGGCGTGCTCAGGCCCCGGCTGCTCGCCATCTGCGTCACGCTGGCCGTCGCGACGCTCCTCGTCTTCTGCCTGGGGATCTCCGTCGGCGACATCCCATTGAGCATCACCGATGTGGTGCGGGCGCTGGCCGGCACCGGCGATCCGGGCACTCTGCTCATCGTCCAGGAACTGCGGCTGCCACGGGCGCTGGCCGGGCTGCTCGTCGGCATCGCCTTCGGCATCTCGGGCGCGCTCTTCCAGACCATGACGCTCAATCCGCTGGCCAGCCCGGACATGATCGGCATCACTCAGGGCGCCGGCGCGGCGGTCGTCGCCGGCATTGTCCTCGGCTGGGACGCCGGTCCCAGCACACAGTTGCTCGGGCTGTCCGGAGCGCTGCTCGCCGCGCTGCTGGTGTACGTGCTGGCGTGGAAACGCGGCACCACCGGCTACCGGATCGTGCTGGTCGGCATCGGCATCTCCTGGATCTGCACCAGCGCCACGGACTATCTCATGGCGCACGGCGGGCAGTTCGAGGCGCAGGCGGCGCTCGGCTGGCTCACCGGCAACCTCAACGGCCGCGGCTGGGGCCAGGTCGGTCCGCTGGCCACGGCGATGGCCGTACTCGTGCCCGCCGCGCTCCTGCTCGGCCGCTGGATCCGCACCTTGCAGCTCGGCGACGATGTCGCGACGAGTCTGGGAACGCCGGTGCAGCGGGTCCGGCTGGCCACTCTGCTCACCGGTGTCGGTCTGGTGGCCTTCGGCACCGCCGCGGCGGGGCCCGTCGCCTTTGTGGCGCTCGCCGCGCCGCAGATCGCCAAGCGGCTGGCCGGTACCGCCTGGCCGCCGCCGGTGGCCTCCGGGCTGACCGGGGCGCTCGCCGTGCTCTCCGCCGATCTGATCGCCCGGAAGCTGATCCCGGGCACGGAGCTTCCGGTGGGTGTCGTCACCGGAGTCCTCGGCGCTCCGGTCCTGCTCTGGCTGCTCGTCCGTGCCAACCGCGTCGGCTCAGGAGGCTGAACACATGTCATCGAACTCCGTGGACCCCGGCTACCCCGACCTGCGGGCCGAGGGCGTGCGGCTGGCGTACGACAACCGCGTCGTCGTCGAGGATCTCGATGTCGCCATCCCTCCGGGACGGATCACCGCGATCGTCGGTGCCAACGCCTGCGGGAAGTCCACACTGCTGCGGGCGCTCGCGCGGCTGCTGACTCCGCGCGCCGGTTCCGTACAGCTCGACGGCCGCTCGCTCCAGTCCGTACCGACCCGGGAACTGGCCCAGCGGCTCGGCATCCTGCCGCAGGCGCCGGTCGCGCCGGAGGGCCTGACCGTCATCGACCTGGTCGGCCGGGGCCGTTCGCCGCATCAGACGTGGTGGCGCCAGTGGTCCAGGAGTGACGAGGAGGCCGTGGAGGACGCGCTGCGCGCCACCTCGATGACGGAGCTGGCCCACCGGCCGGTGGACGAACTCTCCGGCGGCCAGCGACAGCGTGCCTGGATCGCGATGGCCGTGGCCCAGGGGACGCCTGTCCTGCTGCTCGACGAGCCGACGACCTACCTCGACATGGCCCATCAGATCGATGTCCTCGATCTGATCACGGACCTCAACCGGCACGAGAAACGCACCGTCGTCATGGTCCTGCACGATCTCAACCAGGCGTGCCGTTACGCCGATCACGTCATCGCCATGAAGGCCGGCGCGATCGCCGCGCAGGGCCCGCCCGGCGAGGTCATCACGGCCCCGACGGTGGAAGAGGTCTTCGGACTGCGCTGTCAGGTCGCCACCGACCCGGTCAGCGGCACGCCGATGATCATCCCGGTCAGCCGCCATCATCCCGCCGGCGATCCGGTCGCGGTCACCGGGACGGCGACCTGACCAGGGTCCTCCGCCGGTCCCGGTCCGGCCGGGAGGGCGGCCATGTCGCCGCGCTCCCGGCCGGACCGGGACCGGTGCGCCCAACTCCTCGGCCGGCCGCCGTCGTTGGCTACCGCGGCGTGTCCCTCCGGCGGAGGACCGCCTTCATGGACGGTCGGTCAGATAGCCGCCCATGGTGCGGAAGTAGTCCGTGGCGGCGTGCTCGACGCCGTCCTCCGTACGCAGCCGCCTGATCACCAGCCCCCGGCACCGGCCGGAGCGCGCCTCGGCGCCCGCGACGATGACCACACCGTCGTCCTCCCGGATGAAGATCCGTCCGGGAGTGCCGCCGTAACGCGCCTTGGAGACACCGGCGGAGACGATCCGTATGCGCTCGCCGCGGTGGTGGGTGAAGGCATTGGGATACGGGTCGCACTGGGCGCGTACCAGCCGCTCCAGGTCCTCCGCGGGCCAGTTCCAGTCGATCCTGCTGTCCTCGACAGACCGCTTGTGGAAGAAGCTCGCCCGGGAGCGGTCCTGCTTGGTCCACTCGGCCGTGCCCGACGCGATCTTCTCCAGCGCCTCCCGCACGATCGGGCCGATGAGATCGACCGTCTTGTGGAAGAGGTCGGTGGCGGTGTCGGCCGGTCCGACCGGCACGGAACGCTGGAGCACGATGTCACCCATGTCGAGGTCGCCGTCCATGCGGTGCGCGGTGACGCCGACCTCCCGCTCGCCGTTGATCAGCGCCCAGATGAGCGGTGAGAAGCCGGCGTAGGCGGGCAGCAGCGCGTCGTGCACATTGAGCGTGCCGTGCGGCGGGAAGTCGAAGATCTCCGGCGGCAGCCAGGTCCGCCAGTTGTTCGCGACGATGATGTCGGGTGCCGCCTCCCGCAGCGCCTGGAGCAGTTCCTCGTCGCCGGGACGGTTGCGTAGCAGCACCGGCACGCCGTGCTTCTCGGCCAGTTCGGCCACCGAGTCGTCCCAGATCTTCTCGTAGACGTGGTCACTCTTGGGGTGCGTCACCACCAAGACCACTTCGTGCTCGGAGTCCAGCAAAGCCTGCAGCGTGCGATGGCCCCAGGTCTGGTAGCCGAACATGACGACCCGCATGGTGAATCCTCCTCAGACATTGCAAGGTAAGCCTTACCTTATCTAATATGTGCCTGCCGAGGGAGGCGATGACGCGGTGAACACACTGCACAGTGAGCCGGACACCATTTACGACGTCCTGGGGATCGGCTTCGGGCCGTCAAACCTGGCGCTCGCGATAGCGATTCAGGAGCGGAACGAACAAGTACCGCCCGACGAACGGATACAAGCCGGATTCCTTGAGAAGCAACCGCGTTTCGGCTGGCACCGGGGCATGCTCATCGACGATGCCACGATGCAGGTGTCGTTCCTCAAGGACCTTGTCACGATGCGGGATCCGACGAGCGATTTCAGCTTCCTGTGCTACCTGCGGGAGCAGGGCAGGCTGGTGGACTTCCTCAACCAGAAGACGCTGTTCCCGCTGCGCATCGAGTTCCACGACTATTTCGAGTGGGCCGCGGCCCGAGTGGACACTCTCGTGGAGTACTCCGCGGAGGTCGTCTCGGTGGAACCGGTGACGGTGGAAGGCGAGGTGCGGTGGTTCGAGGTGGTCAGCCGCGACCCGGCGGACCGCGAGCGGCTGGTCGTACGCCGCGCTCACAATATCTGTGTGGCCACCGGCATGGAACCCCATCTGCCGCCGGGAACCGTCCTGTCCGACCGGGTCTGGCACAACAGCGAGCTGATTCCCAGAGTGGCGGAGCTGGCCGGCCGGAAGGCCGTGGTGCGCCGGGCCGTCGTACTCGGCGCCGGACAGAGCGCGGCGGAGGCGGTCGACTATCTGCACCGCAGTTTCCCGGACGCCGAGATCTGCTCCGTCTTCTCGAAGTACGGCTACACACCGGCCGACGACAGTCCCTTCGCCAACCGGATCTTCGATCCCGAGGCCGTGGACATCTACTACAACGCGCCGCGTGGCGTGAAGCAGTCGCTCTTCGACTATCACCGCTCCACCAACTACTCGGTGGTGGACATGGATCTGATCGAAGCCCTGTCCAGGACCATGTACCAGGAGAAGGTCCAGGGACAGCAGCGGCTGCGCATGCTGAATGTCTCCCGGATCCGCGAGGTCGAACCGCGCGAGGACGGACTGGACATCACGGTGGAGTTCCTGCCGACCGGCGAACGGGAGGCGCTCAGCGCCGATCTGCTGGTCCACGCGACGGGCTACCGTCCGCAGGACATCGGGGAGCGCCTCGGCGGAGTGGGCAAGCTCTGCCAGCGCGACGAGGAGGACGCGATACTCGTCGGACGCGACCACCGTGTGGTCACGGCTCCGCATGTGGTGTCCGGCATCTATCTGCAGGGCGGCACCGAGCACACCCACGGCATCACCTCGACACTGCTGTCCAATACCGCTGTGCGCGCCGGCGAGATCCATGAGTCGCTCGTCGCGGCACGCGCGGCGAACGCTCTGGCGACGGCGCCGAGCGCCGTGTGAATCCGAGGCCGCCCCCGCACGGGGGCGGCCACTGGGACGTGCCACTCGTCCGGATCGCGAACGGCGCCGCCGCGCCCGGAAGCCGGGCGCGGCGGGTGTTGGCCGGTGTGGTGGACGGAAAGCGATCAGAAGGTCAGTTTCCAACTGTCGATGTAGCCGGTGTCGTAGCTGTAGAGGTCCTGCACGCGAAGCGTCCAGGTGCCGTCGGCGGGGATGTCGGAGGCGTCGACGGTGTATGTCTCGTGCACATCGTCGGCGCTGTCGCTGTTGGAGCTCTTCAGCCGCCGGACGGTGCCGTCGGAGCCGACCAGGTCGATCTGCAGGTCACCGCGCCAGGTGTGCACGATGTCGACCGTGACCTGGAGGTCGCTCGGGGCATTGCCCTCGCGGCCGGTGACGACGAGCGGGGACTCGGCGGGTGCGCCGCCGCCGTCAGGGATCCGTACGTCGAAGGGATTGACGAAGAAGTCGCCTCCGGACGGGATGACGTTCCAGGCGAAGGTCGCCTTGGTCGAGTCACCTTGGGTCGTCTTCACGGTGACGGTCGCCGTGAAGTCGCCGGCCGCGGTCGGGCTGCCGGAGATCCGGCCGGTGGTGGCGTCGACCGACAGGCCGCTGGGCAGGCCGGTGGCGGAGTAGGTCAGGCCGCCAGGACGGCTGGTCGCCGCGTTGACCGTCAGGGCGGCCGGCTGGCCGACGGCACCTTCCTGGTCGGACAGCGAGCTCAGTGCGATGTGGTTGACGAAGCGGTCGCCGACGTTGACGGCGGCCCAGGTGTTGCCGACGGTCTCGTACGCCTCGCTGGACTTGCCGAACAGGTCGGCGGCGGCCTGGAGCGTGGCGGTGCGGGCGTCCGCGTAGTCGGTGTTGGTCGTCATGTAGAGGGTCAGCGCCCGGTACCAGACGTTGAAGGCGTTGTGCAGACCGAGTCCGGGAACCGGCTTGTCGTCGTAGGTGGGGCTGTCGTAGGCCACACCGTTGACGGTCTTCTGTCCGCTGCCCTGGGAGAGCAGGTAGAAGAAGTGGTTCGCCACACCGGAGGAGAAGTGCGGGTCGAGTCCCTCGGTCTCCGTGGACCAGTAGTCCTGGGAGATGCCGTCCTTGGAGGGCTCGTCCATGTAGCGCAGCGGGGTGCCGTCGCCGTTGATGTCGATCAGCTCGCCGACCTCGTAGTCGGGCACGTCGTTCGGGTTGTTGGCGAAGAACTCCACGGCGGCGGCCATGATGTCGCTGGTGGCCTCGTTCAGTCCGCCGGACTCACCGTTGTAGTAGTACAGGTCCGCGGTGGAGAAGGTGACGCCATGGGTCATCTCGTGAGCGGCGACATCGAGAGCGGTCAGCGGGTTGGCGTCGTTCTCGCCGTCACCGTAGGTCATGCAGAAGCACTCGTCGTCCCAGAAGGCGTTGACATATCCGCGGCCGTAGTGGACGCGGGAGTACGCGCCGACGCCGTCGTTGGCTATGCCGTTGCGGCCGAACTGGTCGTGGTAGAAGTCCCACGTCTTCTGCGCGCCGTAGGCGGCGTCCACGGCCGCCGTCTGGCGGTTGGCGTGCGTGCCGTCGCCCCAGACGTCATCGGCGTCGGTGAGGAGTGTTCCGGTGCCGGAACCACCTCCGTTGAGGTCGTACGTCTTGTGACCGCCGCGCTGCGTGTCGGTGAGTTCGTAGACGTCACCGTTGCGGACGGAGCCGAGCTGTACCTCGCCGTTGAACTGGCCCTGGCCGATGCCCGCGTGGGTACGGTCGAACTCCTGGAGCTTCTTGCCGTTCCTGGCGTCCGTGACCACATGCAGCTCGCTGGGAGTGCCGTCCTCGCGCACACCCTCGACGACGGACTCCCAGGCCAGCGTGGACGAGTCGTCGTTCGCCCAGATGACCAACTGCGGCGCGCCGTCCGGCGTGGCCTTGCCGGTCCCTTCCTTCGCGGCGACCGACAGGGCCGACTTCTTCGCGACGGCGGCCGTGACGGTGGCTTTGGTCGTCGGTACGGAGATCGCCGCGTCGGCGGCCTTGGTGACGGTACGGTCACCGGCGCGATCGTGGACCACCAGGTCGCCGCCGAGGACGGGAAGTCCGGCGAAGGTCCGCTCGTACCGGGTGTGCACGGTGCCGTCGGCGTCCTTGACGACGTCCTTCGGGACCAGCTTCTCCTTGTCGCCCAGCTTCAGAAAGCGGGCGGTGGCAGTCCCGGCGTCGGCCGCGGACTTGAGCATCTTCTGCCGTTGTGTGGAGGAGAGCTGGAGGGCCTCGGCACCGGGTCTGAGTGCCGCCACCACCGGCCGGAGCGTCCGATCCGGGTCGGCCGGGCGAGCGACGGCGGCCGAGGCGGGAAGGACCGAGACGAAGAGCGCGGCCACCGTGGCGGCCGCGGTCGCCACCACACGGCCGCGGCCGTTGACGGTGCGTCGGGAGGAATGGGAATCGTGAGGTGAAGTGCCCCTGTTGGTACGGGAAATACTCGTCACGCGTGTACTCCTTCTGTCCGGTCGTGGGTGACGGCCGGCTGGAACGGGGGACCGGAGGCTGGACATGTCCTCCGGCAAGGAGAGGTGCGATACGACGCCCGCGCGGTGTATAGATCGTTTCAGCGGAAGATCTCTTTGTCAGCAAAGTGAGAAGCGTTGTCCGAAACTCGGTCACCGGTTCGAGGTCGACCGGCTCTCCACACCTGAACCACATGGGCCTTTACACAGCGGCAACAAATAGACTTTTCAGTCACATTGGCCGCTTCCCTTACTCAACTCCCGGGGCTCGGCCACGGCACCCGCCTCTCCAGCCGGTCTCCACGAGGTCCCCCGCACAAGCGGTTGACGGGTTGGGTCCACGTGCTGGTCCGAACGCGGTCATTCGGCGGCCATCCAGCGGCCCGTTAATGATTCACGGCTGTGAATCGAGCCCGAGGCCCCTGGAAGGAGCCCTGTACGTGATCGACAACGAAGACCACAGACCGGCGGCGCGCCTGGCCCGGCGACGTTTTCTGACCGTGACAGGCGCCGCGACGGCGCTGGCGTTCGCGACCGGCCTGCCGGGAGGCGCGCACGCCGCTGCCGCCGTCGGCGGCCTCCCTGACGACCCGTTCACGCTCGGTGTCGCCTCGGGTGATCCGCTGCCGCACGCGGTGGTGATCTGGACCAGGCTGGCCCCGCGTCCGTACGAGCCGCTGGGCGGTATGCCGTACCAGACGGTGCCGGTGGAGTGGCAGGTGGCCGCCGACGAGCGGTTCCGGCACGTGGTGCGCTCCGGCAAGGCCGAGGCGCGGCCGGAGTACAGCTACAGCGTGCACGTCGACGTGCGCGGGCTGGAGCCGGGCCGGCACTACTGGTACCGCTTCAAGGCGGACAAGCACCTCAGCCCGGTCGGCCGCACCAGGACGGCGCCGGCGCCGGGCCGGCGGGTCGATCAGCTCACCTTCGCGGTCGCCTCCTGCCAGTCGTGGCCGGACGGCTACTACACGGCGCACTCCCATCTCGCCGACGAGAATGTCGACGCGGTGGTGTTCCTCGGCGACTACATCTACGAGTACGGCATCTCGACCGCCGGCGGACTGCGCGATCTGCCGGACCCGGTGCCCAGTCAATTCCGTACCGAGGCCGACACACTCGACCGTTACCGGCTGCAGTACGCGCTCTACAAGTCGGATCCCGATCTGCGGGCCGCGCACCAGAACGCTCCCTGGATACCGGTCTGGGACGACCACGAGGTCCAGGACAACTACGCGAACCTCATATCCAGGGACAACGCTCCGGCCGAGGACTTCCTGGTCCGGCGGGCGAGCGCCTACCGGGCGTACTGGGAGCACATGCCGCTGCGCTCACCGGCGCCGCAGGGCCCCAACTACATGCTGTACCGCCGGTTCACCTTCGGCCGTCTCGCCGAACTGAACGTGCTGGACACCCGCCAGTACCGGTCCGACCAGGCGTCCGGCGACGGATGGAAAACCGACTCCGAGGCGCGCCGCGATCCCGCGCGCGCCTTCGCGGGCGCCCAGCAGCAGCAGTGGCTGCTGAACGGGATCCGGCGCTCCGCCGCGACCTGGAATCTGCTCGCCAACCAGGTGGTACTGAGCCGGATGGACCAGGATCCGACCGCCGGAGCGCTCTACAACATGGATGCCTGGGACGGCTACGCGGCCGAGCAGAAGCAGACACTCGACGGGCTGGCCGCGCTGCGCGGGCGCAATCCCGTCGTACTCACCGGCGATGTGCACGCCGCGTACGCGATGGACATGAAGCGGGACTTCACCGACCCGGCCTCCGAGACCTTCGGGGTGGAACTGGTCACGACGTCGATCAGCAGCGGCGGGAACGGTACCGATGTCTCCGCCATCGGGCAGAAGTTCTATGACGCCAATCCGCATCTCAAGCTCGTCAACGAACGGCGCGGCTATCTGGTGGTCCGGCTGACCCCGCGCGAACTGCGCGCGGACTACCGGGCGGTGTCGTACGTCGACCGGACCGGAGCGCCGGTCTCCACCATCAAGTCGTTCACTGTCGAGGCCGGCGAACCCGGCCTGAACCCGGTATGAGGGGAACGCCATGCTGAGCACTCTCCGGAGCCGGTGGGCGGAGCCGGCCCGCCGTCGCTCCATCGCCGTCACCGTCGCGGCCGTCGTCCTGGTGGTACTCGGCGGTGCCGTACCGGCGATCGCCGCCAGGCCCGCCGCCTCCCCACTGACTCTCGCCACCGATGTCGGCCAGGTCACGGTGAACCCGGTGCCCTGCGCGAACCAGGGCTTCCAACTGCGATTCGGCAACGCGGGCCGCGAGGACGTCTACGCCGACGCCTTCATCTCGGCACCGGAGCCGCTGCGGCTGTCCCGGTCGCTGGTCTCCAGCTATCTGCCCGCCGGCTACACGCTCAAGGTGGCGATCGCGGTGAGCGCGCCGCGGGACACTCCGCCCGGCCGCTACACGATCACCGTCACCACCGGCGACCAGCGGCTGTCACTGCCGGTCGACGTCGAGCCGGCGCCGGTGGACGACACCGGCGATCTGGCCCGCTACGTGGAGGTCTCGGCGTCCTCGGAGAACCTGCCCAACTATCCGGCCTGCGGGGCCGTCGACGGCGACCGGGACTCCACTCACTGGGGATCGACGACCGGCTGGAACGACTCGACCAAGGGCAGCTTCCCGGACTGGCTGCGGGTGACGTTCGACAAGCCGGAGACGGTCGGCCGGGTGGACCTCTACACACTTGACTCCGCCAAGTACCCGGCGGACCGTTACGGCTTGCGGGACTGGGACGTACAGGCCCTGGTCGGCGACGACTGGAAGACCGTGGCGCGGGTGCGGGGCAATCTGGCGGGCAAGGTCAGCTCGGTCTTCTCACCGCTGACGGCGAGCGCCGTCCGCGTGGTCACTCAGTCCAGCAACGAGGGCGTGACGTACTCCCGGGTCGTGGAGCTGGAGGTCTACGCCTCCTGACTCGACGTGCCCGGCGACGAACGGTGCGGCGCCGAAGCGGCCTCACCGTTCGTCGCCGCGGCCCGCGTGGGCCGCTCGGTCGTCGGCCCGCCGCGCGCTGTCCGTCAGGGCCTTGTCCACCCACTGGCGCAGGGCGGGCGCGGGCGCCGCTCCGGCCTGGCGCGCGACGGTGGAACCGTGGTGCAGGACCACCAGCGTGGGCACGGCCTGGATCTCGAAGCGCTGGGCCAGTGCCGGTGATCTGTCGATGTCGACCTTGACCAGCTTGATCCGGCCGGCCAGTTCGGTGGCGACCTGTTCGAGCGCGGGGCTGACCATCCGGCAGGGACCGCACCAGGTGGCCCAGAAGTCGACCAGGACCGGGAGCCGGGCCTCCTCCGCGACGGTGGCGAAGTCGCTGTCGTCGGCTTCGGCGATCCAGGGCAGCGGAGCCCGGCAGTTACCGCAGGTGGGCCGGCCCTGCGCGGCGGCGGGCACGCGGTTGGCCTTGCCGCACTGGGCGCAGCGGACGGTGGTGGTACTCATATGGATCCCTCCGGTTCGTCCTGGAAGGTGACGACCAGCTCGCCGTCCCGGGCGTCGACCAGGATAGTCACGCCTTCGCGGACCTCGCCGCCGAGCAGCGCACGGCCGATCTTCGTCTCGACCTCGTGCGAGATGAAGCGGCGCAGTGGCCTGGCTCCGTAGACCGGGTCGTAGCCTTCGGCGGCGATCAGGCGGCGGGCCTCCTCGGTGAGCGCGAGGTGGACGCGCTGCTCGGCGAGGCGGCGGCGCAGCTCATCGAGGAGCAGATCGACAATGCGTTCGATCTGTGCGATGCCGAGCGGGTGGAAGAGGACGACGTCGTCGACACGGTTGAGGAACTCGGGCCGGAAGTGGCTGCTGAGTTCACTCATCACAAGGTCGCGCACCTCGGGTTTGATCTCGCCGGCGGCGGTGGCGTCCTGGAGCAGATACGGGGAGCCGAGGTTGGAGGTCATGATGACGACGGTGTTACGGAAGTCGACGGTGCGTCCCTGGGAGTCGGTGATCCGGCCGTCGTCCAGCACCTGCAGCAGTGTGTTGAAGACATCGGCGTGGGCCTTCTCGATCTCGTCGAAGAGGACGACGGAGTAGGGCTTGCGGCGCACGGCCTCGGTGAGCTGGCCGCCCTCCTCGTAGCCGACGTATCCGGGAGGCGCTCCCACCAGACGGCTGACGGTGTGCCTCTCCTGGTACTCGCTCATGTCGAGGCGGATCATGCTGCTCTCGCTGTCGAAGAGCGCGGCGGCGAGGGTTTTGGCGAGTTCTGTCTTTCCGACGCCGGTGGGGCCGAGGAAGATGAAGGAGCCGATCGGCCGACGCGGATCGCGCACTCCGGAACGGGCGCGGATCACCGCGTCGGCGACGAGCTGGACGGCCTCGTCCTGCCCGACGACCCGCTCGCGCAGGATCTCGTCCAGGCGCAGCAGCTTCTGCCGTTCGCCTTCCTGGAGCCGGGAGACGGGAATGCCGGTCCAGGCGGAGACGATCTCGGCGATCTCATCGGCCGTGACGACCTCGCGCAGCAGCCTCGTCTCGCCCTGTTTCCCGGCGAGTTGCTCCTCCTCGGCGGCGAGGCGGCGTTCCAGTTCGCTGATGGTGCCGTAGCGGAGCTGGGCGGCGCGGTTGAGGTCGTAGGCACGTTCGGCCTGCTCAGCCTCCTGCCGGGCGCGTTCCAGTTCCTGGCGCAGTTCCTGGACACGGCGGATGGCCTGGCGTTCGGCCTCCCACTGGGCGTGCTTGGCGTCCACCTCGGAGCGCAGATCGGCGAGTTCGCGGCGCAGGTCCTCCAGCCGGGCCTGGCTGGCCGGGTCCGTCTCCTGGCTGAGGGCCGCCTCCTCGATCTCCAACCGGGTGGCCCGGCGGGTGAGTTCGTCGAGCTCGGCGGGCATGGAGTCGATCTCGGTACGCAACCGTGCGCACGCCTCGTCCACCAGGTCGATGGCCTTGTCGGGAAGGAAACGGTCGCTGATGTAGCGATGGCTGAGGGTGGCGGCGGCGACCAGCGCGCCGTCCTGGATCTTGACGCCGTGGAAGACCTCCAGGCGCTCGCGTATACCCCGCAGGATGGAGATCGCGTCTTCGACGCTCGGCTCCTCCACCAGGACGGTCTGGAACCGGCGTTCGAGCGCGGCGTCGGACTCGATGCGCTTGCGGTACTCCGCCAGTGTGGTGGCACCGATCATGTGCAGCTCGCCACGGGCCAGCATCGGCTTGAGCATATTGCCGGCGTCCATGGCGCCCTCGGCGGCGCCGGCGCCGACGACGGTGTGCAGTTCGTCCACGAAGAGCAGGATCCGGCCCTCGGCTCCCTTGACGTCGGCCAGCACGGCCTTGAGCCGTTCCTCGAACTCGCCGCGGTACTTGGCTCCGGCGACCAGAGAGCCCAGGTCGAGGGAGAACACGGTCTTGTCCCGCAGTCCTTCCGGGACATCACCGCGCACGATCCGCTGGGCGAGACCTTCGACGATGGCGGTCTTGCCGACACCGGGCTCGCCGATCAGCACGGGGTTGTTCTTGGTCTTGCGGCTGAGGATCTGGATGACCCGGCGGATCTCGGAGTCTCTGCCGATCACCGGGTCGAGACGGCCGGTACGGGCCTCCACCACCAGGTCGCGGCCGTACTTCTCCAGCGCCTCGTAGGCGTCCTCCGGATTGGCGGAGGTGACCCGCTGGTTGCCGCGCACCTGGGTGAGCGCGGTCAGGAAGGTGTCCTTGGTGACGCCCTGCTCCGCCAGCCGGCGGCCGGCCGCGGTGGCCGGACCCTCGTCGACCAGCGCGAGTACGAGATGTTCGGTCGAGACGTATTCGTCCTTGAGCCGCTTGGCCTCCTGTTCGGCGGTGTCGAGCAGCCGGGCGAGGCGCTGGGTGACCATCACCTGGCCCGGCGCGGCGGCCGGACCCGTGGTGCGCGGGCCCTTGGCGAGGTCCGTCTCGACGGCGGCGCGCAACGCCGCCGGATCGGCTCCCGCCTGACCGAGCAGCCGGTTCGTCAGACCGTCCTGCTGGTCGAGCAGGGCCAGCAGCAGATGTTCGCCGTCGACCTCGTGCCGGCCCAGCCGTACCGCGACGCTCTGCGCTTCCCGGAGAGCTTCCTGCGATTTCTGAGTAAGGCGGTTCATGTCCATGTGGTGCACTCCTTGGCGGCCCGCTCGCTCTGGCGCAGCGCCTTCTCCAGCCGGTCGATACGGTCCAGCAGGTCGAGGACGAGGCCGATGGCGGCGTAGTTGAGGGGCAGTCCTGTCCGCAGCCGCTGCACGCGTGCGATGGCCGCCGGCGCGCCGGTGCGGAACCACAGCCGTCCGGCGGCGTCCCGCCGGGCGTCCACCAGCCCGAGCGCGACGAAGCGGCGGACCAGCTCCGGCTGGAGGCCGCTGCCGCGCGCGACGCTGTCCAGGGTCAGCGGATAGGGATCGGCCCGGTAGATCAGCGCGAGCGGATACCGGGCACGCGGCTTTTTCTGTCCGACGGCGTCCGCGGGCGGACGCTGATGGGGCGTGCTCATGTCCTGCCTCCTCGGATCGAAAGCCGATGGGCTCTCATGTCTGCTTCCTCGGGTCGAAGGCCGAGACGGCGGCCAGCTCCTCGAACAGCTCGCGTTCGCGCGGGCTGGGCGACGGGGGCACCATCACTCTGATCTCGGCGTAGAGGTCGCCGGGAGAACCTTTGGGATGAGGCATTCCCTCACCGCGCAGCCGCAGCCGGCGGCCGGTGGAGGTGCCCGGCGGCACCCGGACCGTGGCGGTCCCGCCGGGGCCGGTGACCGGGACGGTCGCACCGAGCACGGCCTCCCACGGAGCGACGGGCAGATCGACGTGGATGTCGCGGCCCGAGAGGCGGTAACGGTCGTGCGGCGCGATCCGGACGACCAGATAGAGATCGCCCGGGGCGCCACGGCCGCGGCCCTGGCCGCCCTGCCCGGCCAGCCGGATCCGCTGGCCGTCGATCACACCGGCCGGGATGTTCACGTCGTAGCCGCGTTCGCCGCCCGGTCCGCCGAAGGTGATCTTCCGCCGGCCGCCCCGGTACGCCTCCTCCACGGTGAGCGTGAGTTCCGCCTCCTGGTCGGCGCCGGGCACCGGCCCGCCGCTCCGGCCCGCCCGGCCGCCGAAGAGATCGCCGAAGAGATCCTCGAAGTCGACGCCGGAGGTGTCGAAGTCGCCTTCCGTCCGGACCCGCGGGCCTCCTCGGGCGGCGCTCCGGCGTCCTCGGAAGGGGCCTTCGCCGTACGCACCGCCGCCGCCGAAGCCCTGGTTGGCGGCGACCCGTTCGTCGTAATCCTCCGGGATCTGCCGGAAGTCGGCGCCGAAGCGGTCGTAGCGCTTGCGGGTATCGGGATCGGAGAGCACGCCGTACGCCTCGTTGATCTCCTTGAAGCGGTCCTCGGCGGCCGGGTCGCGGTTCACGTCCGGATGGTGGCGGCGGGCGAGGGTCCGGAATGCCTGCTGGATCTCGGCCGCGTCGGCGGTGCGCGGGACGCCGAGCACCTCGTAGTAGTCGCGTGCCATGGCGGTCTCATTCCTGCTTGCGGCTGACCGCTACGGCCGCCGGCCGTAGCTGGCGGCCGGGCTCGCCGTAGCCGGGACGCACCACCTCGACGACGGTGCCCGGGGCGGTGTCCGGGGCGTCGACCACGGAGATCACGTCATGCAGCGTCGGGTCGAACGGGACGCCGGTCTCCTCGTGCCGCGGGTAGCCGAGGTTTCTCAGTACCTCCACGGCCTGGTCGCGGACCGCCTGGACGCCCTGGACAATCGCGCCGGGATCGGCGCCGGCGTGGGCCAGCGCCAGTTCGAGGTTGTCGAGGACGGGAAGCCAGGCGGCGGCGGCTCTGGCCCGCTCGGCCTCCAGCTCGCGCGGACGGTCGCGGGCGTAGCGCTTGCGGAGGTTGTCCAGGTCCGCGAGGGCACGCCGCCACCGGTCCTCCAACTCCTCGATGTCCGCCGCCGACGCGGGCCGCTCGGTGGCCCGACCGGACGCCTCCTCTCCCGGTGGCTCCGGCAAAGGCGCCTCTTCCGGGGCGCGGGCCTGGTCGTGTTCCGACATGACGCCACCTCAGCCCCGGTCGAATTCGGCGTCGATGACATCGTCGTCGGCGCTCGGAGCCCCGCCCTGGGCACCGGCGCCGGACGCCGGACCCGGCTGCGCGCCGGGCTGCGCCGATTCGGTGGAGCGGGCCGCCAGCGAGGCGAAGACCTGCTGGAGTTCGGAGGTGAGACTACGGGCGCGGTCCACCGGCGCGTCGTCCTTGACGGCGGTGCGCGCCTCCTCGATCAGAAGCTGGGCACGGGCGCGCTCATGTTCTGGTGCGGCGTCGCCGAGCTCCTCAAGCCGGCGTTCGACCTGGTAGGCGACCGCGTCCAGTTCATTGCGGGCGTCGACCGCCTCGCGCAGTGCCTGGTCGGAGCCACGGTTGCGCTCGGCCTCGGCGATCATCCGCTCGACCTCGGCCGGGTCGAGGTTGGAGCCTTCGCTGATGGTGATCGACTGTTCGGCGCCGGTGTCCTTGTCCTTGGCGCCGACCTTGAGAATGCCGTTGGCGTCGATGTCGAAGGTGACCTCGATCCGGGTCTCGCCGCGGCGAGCGGGCCGGATGTTCTCCAGCCGGAAGCGGCCCAGCACCCGGTTGTCGGCGGCCAGTTCGCGTTCGCCCTGGAGCACCACGACGTCCACGGCGTCCTGGTTGTCCTCGGCGGTGGAGAAGATCTCGGAGCGGCGGGCCGGAATGGTGGTGTTCCGTTCGAGGATCTTGGTCATCACGCCACCCGCGGTCTCCACGCCCAGCGACAGCGGTGTGACATCGAGCAGCAGGACATCCTTGACCTCGCCCTTGAGCACTCCGGCCTGGACGGCGGCGCCCAGCGCCACCACCTCGTCCGGGTTGACGCTCATGTTCGGGGCCTTGCCGCCGGTCAGGCGCCGTACCAGCGCCTGCACCGCCGGGATACGGGTCGAGCCGCCGACGAGAATGACCTCGTCGATGTCGTTGTCGGTGATCTTCGCGTCGTCCATCGCCTGCTTCACCGGGTCCAGGCAGCGCTCCACGAGATCGGCTGTGATCTGCTCGAAGGTGGAGCGGCGGACAGTCTCGGTGAGGTGCTTGGGCCCCGAGGCGTCGGCGGTGACGAACGGCAGGCTCACCTGGGTCTGGGTGACCGAGCTCAGCTCGGTCTTGGCCTTCTCCGCCGCCTCGAACAGCCGCTGCAGGGCCTGCGGGTCCTTGCGGAGATCGATGCCCTCGGTCTTCTGGAAGTCGTCGGCGAGGTGGTCCACCAGCCGGCGGTCGAAGTCGTCGCCACCAAGATGGGAGTCGCCGGCCGTGGAGCGGACCTCCACGACGCCGTCGCCGACGTCCAGGATGCTGACGTCGAACGTACCGCCGCCGAGGTCGAAGACCAGGACGGTCTCATGGCCCTTCTTGTCCAGGCCATAGGCCAGAGCCGCCGCCGTCGGCTCGTTGATGATCCGCAGTACCTCAAGGCCGGCGATCTTTCCGGCGTCCTTGGTCGCCTGCCGCTGCGCGTCGTTGAAGTACGCGGGCACGGTGATGACCGCCTCGGTCACCCGCTCACCGAGCGACTTCCCGGCGTCCTCGGCGAGTTTGCGCAGCACCAGCGCGCTGATCTCCTCCGGCGCGTACTGCTTGCCGTGCACCTCGAAGCGGGCCACTCCGCCCGGTCCCTCCACCACGTCGAAGGAGACCGCCTTGGCCTCTTCGGACACTTCGTCGTAGCGACGGCCGATGAACCGCTTGGCCGAGGTGATCGTGCCCTTCGGGTTGAGAATCGACTGCCGCCGCGCGAGCTGCCCGACCAGCCGCTCACCGTTCTCCGAGAAGGCGACCACCGAGGGTGTGGTCCTGGCTCCTTCCGCGTTCGGGATCACGGCGGGCTCTCCGCCCTCCCAGACCGCGATCACCGAGTTGGTGGTGCCGAGGTCGATACCGACTGCCTTCGCCATGACAAGCTCCTCCGTCGCGACACGGACCGGACGGCGCGGCCCCGGCGGTGTCCGCCGGGGCTCGCACCCACACTTCTCCTCAGCCTCGCCCGCTGCCGCCCGCGGCACCTCGCCCTGACAAGACCAACCAGCGGCGGCTCACCGGTCCCCGAGGACGGGCGCCCGCCGGGCGGGCCGGGCCTGGCCGGGTAAAATGATGGTCGGGGCTGCGGTACCGAGCGCCGGAGGGACTCGCATGGATGTTGCTCCCTTCACCGCGCTCATGCCTTTTCCGCTGGCCCCGCCGCGTGACGCCGCTCCGTCCATTCTTCTCCGCCTCACCACGGCGATGCTCGACGGCGCTGATGAGTACGAGGTGCTGCGCGCCGCGACAGCCGCGATCTCCACGGTCGGCCCGTTCACCACCGAAGCGGCCTACTTCGTGGACGATGGCTCGGCGCAGCGCAGGCTCCCGCGGAACGCGGCCGCCTCAGGCGCGGCGCCGTCCGGCATCGCGGCGGCCGCCGACCGTCTGGAGCGGCGGATCAGTGCTCTGGACGGCCGCAGTGGACGCCTGAACGATCACGACGGTTCCTGGATGTGGGCCCTCGCTCTGCGTCATGGAGATCGCTGTCTCGGCTATCTCGTCGTCCGAGCCCGCACCACGCCCTCGGCCGAGGAGGCCGCACTCGCCGACCTGCTGGCCCGGCAGGCCGGTATCGCTCTGGCGAATCTCGCGGGCCGCCGGGCCGGACGCCGCCACACCGAGGAGTACGCGGGCCCGGAGGCCGACAAGGTCCCGGACGACTTCAGCGGTGCCGCCCTCGCCGTTCTGGAGCGCCAGAGCGCCTTCAGCCACGCGCTTTCCCGCGTCGCGGCCTCCGGCAGCGGCGTGGAGGGCATCCTCCGGATTCTGCACGAACATACGGGGCTGCCGGCTCTGACCGAGGACCTCTTCGGCAATCCCCGGGCCTGGGCCGGGCCCGTCCTTTCCGGACCGGTGGCCCGGCGCCGCGACGAGCCGCTTCCGAACGCATGTCGCCTGCCGGGCGTCCTGCGTGACGGGGAGCGGCTGATCGCACCTGTCGAGATGGCCGGCGACCTGCTCGGCCTGGTCGTACTGGTCGACCCGGACCGACGGGCGGCCCAGGCCGACATCTTCGCCCTCGAACAGGCCGGCCTGGTGCTGGCACCGGAGCTCTCCCACGAGCGTGTGCTCATCGAGCTGGAACCACAACTGCGTCATGACCTTGTCGAGAAGCTGATCTCGGGCAGGGCGACCGAGGACGTGTTCGCCCGCGCGGCCGCCTTCGGCCACGATCTGCGCCGGCCAAACCGTGTCGCCCTGCTCCAGTGGCCCGGGTCGGCCGAGCAGGCGACGGTGGGTGAGGCGGTCGGCCGGGCGGCCAGGCGTCTGCGACTGGACGTACTCGTCGGCAGCCAGCGGGAGAGGACGGTCGTCCTGGTGGCCGGGCTGGAGTCCGGCGACGCACTGTACCGAGCGGTCTCCGAGCACCTCGGCACTCCGGACGGAGCCGTCGGAGTCGGTGGCCGCTGCGACGGCCCGGCGGACCTGCCGCACTCCTACGAGGAGGCCGTCCGCGCGCTGACCGTACGGCGCGGCTCCCACGACCCGCGCGGCAGCACCGACTTCGAGGAGCTGGGCCTCTACCGCATGATGGGCACCGGCAACGGCGAGCGGGAAGCGGACCGCTTTGTCCGGGAATGGCTGGGCGCGCTGCTGGACTACGACTCGCGCCACCACACCAATCTGGTCACCACGCTCTCGCGCTATCTGGAGAGCGGCGGCAGCTACGACGCGGCCTCGGATCTCCTCTGCATTCACCGCAGCACACTGCGATACCGGCTCCAGCGGATCCGCGAGATCACCGGGCACGACCTGAGTGTGGTGGAAACCCGGCTCAATCTGCACGTGGCCACCCGCATCCGCAATGTCCTGGCGGAACCTCCGTGAGCGGTCGGGTCACGCCACGGTTCGCTCCACCGATCCTCACGCCGCTCCGGCGAGCACGCGAACCGGCCGGGACCGGCGGTGCCGGTGCGGCAGTCAGTCCCGGGGGCTCTCGCCCTGCGCGACCTCGATGCTCGCGTGCAGATCGCCGGCCGCTTCCAGGGCCGAGCCGGCCGACAGCGCCAGGCACAGCAGCAGACCGGTGGCGAGGACGCGGCTCATCGTGCGGCGTGCGGGCGTACCTCGCGCCTCACGGTCCAGCAGAGCGGCGACGCGACGTGGCACGGGGCCGGCCGTGGCCGCCAGCGCGAAACCGGGACGTCCCGCGCCGGGTGACTGGGCGGCCCTGGTGGCCAGCGCGGCCTTGCCGATCGCCCGGGCCGCGAGATGACGGTCGCCGACGGACTGTGCGGCGGCCTCGTCGGCGCTGCGTTCCAGCGCGTAACTGAGCGGCTCACGCAGGGCACGCAGGCCGGGATGGCACAGGCCGGCCAGTTCGGTCACGGCGAGAAAGAGATGGTGACGGTCCGTCAGATGAGCGCGTTCATGGGCGAAGAGGGCTTCGCGTTCGGCCGGAGAAAGAGCACGCAGCATGCCGGTGGTGGCCACGATCCTGCCGGGGCGGCCGGGCAGCGCGTAAGCGTCCGGGCTGTCGTCCCTCAGCACGATCAACTCGCCGTCCGCGCCCGCCGCCAGCCGCCTCGCCTGGCGCAACTGGGCCGCACGCCGGGTCAGTCGGCGCACCAGCAGCGCGGCGCACCACAGCAGAAGAGCGGAGGCCACCGTCGCCACAGCGACCACCGCGTCGGGTGAGCCGGTCGCGAGCGGTGTCAGCAGGTCGCCGAGCGCCGCGACGGCGTGCACGCGAGTGGCGCCGGGAACGACAAGGAGGGCCAGTGCGGCCGTGCTGCTGATGGCGAGACCCGCCGCCGTGACGGTCAGTACCCACACCGCTCGCCTCGGCGCGAGGTACGAGAGCAGCCGTCGGCCTACCGGGCCCGCGAGGAAGGGCACCAGGAGCGGCACCCAGACGAAATAGATCATGCGACTCTCCGGTGGCGGAGTGTGAACAGCGCCGTCGTGACAGCCGTACCCGCGAGCGAGACGCCCGGCGCGCCCCGTTCCCGTCCCCGGGTGAGCGGATCACCGGCGGTCAACCGAGCCGGCCCGGTGGCTTCCAGTGCTTCGGCCGCCCGCCGCTCCGTATGCGTGTCACTCATGATGCATGTCACTCATGGGGGACGCTCCTCCCACGCTCCTCGTCTCCAGTGAAGCAGACCGTCTACATCACCGTAGACAATCGTGTCGCTCGATCCCACTCACCATTATGGGAGCAGCCCACCCTGCCCGTATCCGTCCTCGCGGCAGCGCCGCGGGCCGTGAACTTCACCGCGGGCCTGCTTGCTCTGCGCGCCCGGCGCTCACGGCCCTGTGCGTCTCTCGCTTTCCCAGGTCCTCACCGCCGCGGCGATCGGGAGCCCTTCCGAGGCCGGTTCGCACTGAGGCCGCCCGCCATGGCCCGGCGGTCCGCACAACCCGCGCACGATGACCCGGCGGACACCGGCGGAGACCGCTGCCATCCGCCACCACCACCGCGCCCGGACGCGTCGTTGTGCGGCGCACCGGCGCGCGCTCGCCGACGACCAGCGCCGGGCGTGCTCCGTTCGCGCCGGGCGTGACGCCGTGAGCGCCCTGTCCTGCGGTATCGAGCACCGCCACATTGAGGCAGTCGAGAAGGCGCACGGCCCGTCGTCCCGTCGCCGGCCCGGTGAATCGAAGCCCGTGTGAACGCCGTCCATGACGGCACCGGGCCGCTGGAGCCGTACGTCACAGATCCTGGCCGCGACCGCCCGCTTGTTCGCCACCGCCTTCGCACCACTCAGCCCCTGACAGGAGTCCCATGGCAAAGCGAGAATCCCCCGCCGGTCAGTCCGAGGCGGGATCGTCCGCGTCCGAGGAGATGCTCTTCGGTGGTCCTCTGCGGTATGACCTGGGCTGGAGCACACATGAGGACGCGTTCCTCGATCTGACCCTGCGGTCCATGCTCACCAGGCTGCCGCGTCTGATCGGTACGACAGCACGGCTGGCCTGGGAGGCGGACAGACGTGCCCTGTGTCTGGTGACGTCCGCCGAGTTAGGCCGCGGCATCAGCCAGGCGGCCGGTCTGATCGCCGTCAACAAGGTCCTGGCCCAGCTTCTGGCCGAGGGAACCACCACCGAGCGGCTGACCGACGCAGGCCCCTCACTGGCCGTCGCCGGAGGAACCGCTCTGGTGGGGGCTGTGCTGCGGGCCCTGTCCACGGCGGGTACCGGCAGGCTGGAGCCGAAAGTCGAGCGTGTGGCCACCGAGCGGTATCTGTCGCACACCGCGAAGGTCGAGTTGGAGGCCGTGGAGGACGACGAGTTCCACAAGCTTCTCGACAGTGCCCAGTACGGTGCCGGCTCGGCCCGGCGCATGGTGAGTTACGGACAGAACGTCGTCAGCGCGCTGCTGTCGCTGATCGCCGCCGCCGGGGTCCTCGCCGTGCTGCATCCGGTGCTGCTGCCGCTGCTTGTCGCGATGACGCTGCCCAGCGCGTGGGCCGCGCTGACGGTGGCCCGCCGCCGGTATCTGTCCTTCCAGGCGTGGGTGCAGCATTCACGGGCCGGCCATCTCATCAGCCAGATGCTGATCTCCACCGATGCCGCCGCGGAGATCCGCGTCCACAACGTCGGGCCGTTCCTGCTGCACCATTTCCGGGCGATGTCGCAGTCGCAGGAGTCGGAGCAAGGAAGGCTGGCCGGGCTCGCGGCCCGCACCGGGCTGATCGCCGCCGGCTGGACCGGGCTCGCGACGGCCGCCGCGTACGCCGCACTCGGCGGGCTGCTGTGGACCGGGGCCATGGCTCTGTCCGTCGGTGGTACCGCCGTACTCGCCATCCGCAGCGGCTCGTCCAGCCTCGACAGCCTGGTTCTCCAGGTGAATCACATGCACGAGGAGGGGCTGTTCGTCGGAGATCTGAACCGGCTGTGCGAGGAGGCCGTCCACCGGGCGATCCCGGTCGGCGGCCTGCCACTGCCCCAGGCACCGACGGCGATCACTTTCGAGGACGTTGTCTTCACCTATCTGGGCAAGGAAGCCAAGCGGGCCCTGGACGGCGTCAGTCTGACCATCCCGACCGGCAAGATCGTCGCGCTCGTCGGTGAGAACGGAAGCGGCAAGAGCACCTTGATCAAGGTCTTGTGCGGGCTCTACCAGCCGGACTCCGGACGCGTCCTGTGGGATGACGTGGACGCCGCCACGGCGGATCGCCAGGATCTGGTCTCGCGCGTGGCGGTGGTGGGCCAGGACTTCTACCGGTGGCCGTTCACCGCGGCCGCGAACATCGGCATCGGCCGGCCTGACGTGCTGGTCAGCCAGGAGCGGCTCGACCAGGCGGTACGGTACGCGGGCGCCGAGGAGCTGATCGCGGAGCTGCCACGAGGCTGGAAGACACTCCTGGCCCGTGGCTACAAAGGTGGCCACCAGCTCTCCGGAGGCCAGTGGCAGCGGCTCGGACTCGGCCGGGCCCATTACCGGGGCGGCGAGATCCTCATCGTCGACGAGCCGACCTCCGCCCTCGACGCCAAAGCGGAACAGCAGCTCTTCGAACAGATCCGCCGCCTCGCCGACGCCGGGCAGACCGTCATCCTGATCACGCACAGGCTCGGAAGTGTGCGGGCGGCGGACCTGATTCACGTCCTCGACCAAGGACGTGTCGTGGAGAGCGGATCCTTCGCGGAGCTTCTGTCCGACGACACCGAAGGTCCGAAAGCCTTCCGCGACCTCTACCGGATCCAGGCAGCCCAGTACGCCGTCGAGGCTCCGGTGGTACCCGCTCAGAACGGCCGCCTGCCCGTATCCGACCACACTGCGGCCGGCCGGCCGTGAGGCGGGCCGATGTCGCCGAGGTGCTCGACGAGCCAGCCGTTTCGGTCAGCGGTTCCTGGTCACGGCGGCGCCGGCGAACGCCGCTCCGACCGACAACACGGCGGCGAATCCGATCATGGTGGTTTCCATGCTGAGCCGCGTGATGAGAACGCTGAAAAGGATGGACGGCAGGCCCATCCCGACATAGCCGACGACAAAGTACACGGCGAGTACGCCGGCCCGGGAGCCAGGCGCGGCGACCGAGGCCGCCCGCACGACGCCGCCCTTGAACAGCGTGCCCGCACCGGCGCCCGCGACGGCGACCGCCACCAGGTAGAGCCACAGGGCCGGGTGGTACAGCGAGAGCGAGACCAGGGCAGACCGACCGGGAAGAGGCGGCTGCATGTCGTTCAGTCCGGTGTTTCGGCCACCATCCGCGCACTGGAGAAGGACCTGCGAGCGCCGCTCTTCGAACGGTCCTCACAGCGTGTGCTGCTGACCGGTGCCGGCCTGGCCCTGCTGCCGAAGGCGTACGCCACCCTGGAGGCGGCCCGGGACGCGGTGCTCGCCAATGAGGGACGGCTCCACGGCACTCTCCACATCGGCGGTATGACCTCGGTCAGCGTCATCGACATCCCCGCGCTGCTGGGCCGCTACCACACGGAGCACCCCAGCGTGTCGCTGCGGCTGCACGCCTCTCCGCACGGGTCGGCGGGGCTGGCCCAGAGCCTGCTCGCGGGGGATCTGGATGTGGCGTTCGTGTCGCTGACCGGCAGGGTGCCGGCCGGGCTGACGACCCGTGGCCTGGCGGCGTTTCCCATGACACTGGTCGCACCTCGTGACCACCGGCTCGCTCGGCGCGGCGAACCGGTGGTCCTGCGGGATCTGGCCGACGAGCAGTTCATCGACTCGCCTGTCGGCTACGGCAATCGGGATCTCGTGGACCGGGCGTTCGCCGCAGCCGGCGTCAGCCGCCGGGTCGCACTGGAAGTCATGGAGATCGCGACGACGGCGGCCTATGTCCGGCAGGGACTGGGCCTCGCGTTCCTGCCGGAGTTCGTGCTGTCGGCCGATTCCCGAGGGCTCGGCGAACTGCCGGTCGACGGGCCGCCATTGATGTGGCTGCTGTCCGTCGCGGTCTCCTCCAAGCGGCAGCCGACCGCCCCGCTGCGGGCCCTGCTCGACTTGATCGACCGGTATCTGTCCGTGGAGTCCGGACCGGACGTCGCCAGGGACCTGTGACACGCCTGCGGCGAGGATGGTGTGCTACGCGCGCAGGAGAGTCCGGTCCAGGAATTCCCGCATCAGGCCGCCGATTTCGGCGCTCTTCTCCTCCAGTGCGAAGTGTCCGGTATTGAGCGCGTGAAACTCGGCGTTCGGCAGGTCGTTCAGAAAGAGCCTCATATTGGCCTCCGGGAACACACTGTCATTGGCGCCTGTCGCGATCAGCGCGGGCGGCTGATCCTTGCGAAGAAATTCCTTCGCCGCCGAGAAGACGGCCTCTTGCAAAGAGATGTCGTACAGAAAATCGAGCATGATCTCGTCCACGCCGGGACGGTCCAGCAGCGCCTGGTCGATCAGCCAGCAGTCCGGGTCGTTCAGTGACGGATCGCTCACTCCGTCGAGGTACTGGTCCCTGGTGCACTCCAGCGTCACATAGGAACGGGCGACATCCCGGTGCTCGGCGGATCCGTCCTCCCAGTAAGGAATGAGGTCCTTCCAGAAACCGTCTTCGCCGCGCTCCGGATACAGCGGCGCGTTCTGGAGGACAACGGCGCTGATGCGCTCCGGATGTCTGACCGCGAGCCGCCAGCCGATCGAACCTCCGAAGTCCATCATGTACACCGCGTAGCGCCGAACACCCAGGAGACCGAGCAGATCGTCGATGACTTCGGCGACATGGTCGAAGTTGTAGGTGAAGTCGGCCCGGTCCGGTGTGTCACTGTGCCCGAATCCCGGATAGTCGGGCGCGATGACGTGATAGGAGTCGGACAGGTGCGGAATCAGATCTCGATACATGCGCGAGGACGTGGGAAAACCGTGAAGCAGGACCACGACAGGCGCGTCTTTGGGACCGGCTTCGCGGTAGAAGACATTCAGACCGTCGACCTTCGCGGTCCGGAAATATGTGGCGGTGTCGGCTGTTCGCCCGCGAGCACCGGTTGCTGTGGACATACGCGTCTCCAATGAAATGGGCTCGGAGCCGGGGCGCGATTTCCCACTCCCGCCGGGCAGCGCCTCAGCGGCCTCGGCCTTCCGACAAGCGCCGTACGGAATTCTCGCGGCCTTGTGCGCTCGCGGACTCGAAGGGCCGTCCCGCTGCGCCGCCGCCGACAAGCTACAACGATATTGCGGAAACCATCGGCGTGCACCTCCGGTCGGGAGCGTCACCTCAATGTCCTCCGACGGGATTCTCAGTCGGGCGGCGCCGCGGTGAGGTCCATCTCAACAAGCTGTCCTGTGAAGCCCAGTTGAGCGATACCCAGCGGCGGCCGGCCGTCGGCGTGAGCCGTTGCGGTACAGTCTGAGGGTCCTGTTGTCTCCGATAGAGGTGGACGTTGCGCATCTGAGGTTCGCGATCATCGCGCGGTACGGCATTCGCCGTAGTCCGTCACGTCGTAAGCCGGCCTCTGGCCGCCCGTGACTCCGCGTGGATGCGACCTCGGTGCATGAGCCGTCCCTCGCTTCCGGAGGGCCGCACCTCTCTCTCGGTGGTCGCCGCGTGGTGCTCGCATACGAAGCCCCCAATCCGCCGCGCATGCGACTGCGAGAATCATCATGGCCCACCCCATCACGCCCAGCGTCTCTCTGACCTGCTCCGCCCTGTCATTCCAGTGGCCGGACGGCACACCGGTCTTCGACGGGCTCTCTCTCAGCATCGGCCGGGGCCGCACCGGCCTCGTCGGCGCCAACGGCACAGGCAAGTCCACCTTGCTGCGACTGCTGGCCGGCCTGCTGCGCCCCTCCCACGGGTCGGTGACCGTTGGCGGCAGCCTCGCCCACCTTCCGCAGAACATCACACTCGACACCACCCTCCGCGTCGACCAGGCTCTGGGCATCGCCGAGCGGCGTACCGCGCTGCGCGCCATCGAGGCCGGAGACGTGAGGGATGAGCACTTCGAGACGGTCGGCGACGACTGGGACGTCGAAGAGCGGGCCCTCGCGACCCTGGGCTCACTCGGACTCGGCGACGTAGAGTTGGATCGCACCGTGGGCCAGATGTCCGGCGGGGAGACCGTGCTGCTGCGCCTGGCCGCGCTGCTGCTGGAGCGTCCCGACATCCTGCTGCTCGACGAACCCACCAACAACCTCGACCTGTTCGCGCGCCGCCGGCTCTATGAGGCCGTCGACTCCTGGCGTTCCGGTGTGCTGGTCGTGGTCAGCCACGACCGTGACCTGCTGGAGCGTGTGGACCGCATCGCCGAGCTGCGATCCGGATCAGTGAGCTGGTACGGCGGTGGCTGGTCCGCCTACGAAGAAGCGCTGGCCACCCAGCAGGAGGCCGCCGGGCGGATGCTTCGGGCCGCCGAGGCGGATGTGCGGCGGCAGAAGCGCGAGCTGGAGGAGACCCAGATCAAACTGGCCCGCCGCCAGCGGCACAACAAGAAGATGGACGCCCAGCGGCGGGCGCCGAGAATCGTCGCGGGCGAACGCAAACGGTCCGCGCAGGAGTCGGCGGACAAGCTCCGCGGTCTGCACGAGGACCGTCTCCATGAGTCGCGCGAGCGGCGCGAGGAGGCCGCCGACGCGATCCACAACGACGCCGAGATCCGCGTGAGCCTCCCCCACACCGCCGTCCCGGCGGGCCGTACGGTCCTGAGCCTGCACGAGCTGCGTCCCCGGTTCGGCACGCTGCGCGAAGGAAATCTCCATGTGCGCGGGCCCGAACGCATCGCGCTGGTCGGGCGCAACGGCGCCGGTAAGACCACACTGCTGCGCACGCTCACCGGCGAGCTCGCACCGCTGTCCGGCGAGGCCAGGACATTCGTGCCGCTGCGGTTCCTGCCACAGCGCCTGGACGTACTGGACGACGAGCTGAGCGTCGCGGCGAACGTGGCCCGTACGGCTCCCGGCCTCACCGACAACCACATCCGCTCACAGCTCGCGCGGTTCCTGTTCAAGGGAGCACGTGCGGAGCAGCCGGCGGGCACTCTCTCCGGCGGAGAACGCTTCCGGGCCGCTCTCGCGGCGACGATGCTCGCCGCACCGGCCCCGCAGCTACTGATGCTGGACGAGCCGACCAACAACCTCGACATGGCCGGCGTCCGGCAGTTGACGAGCGCGCTCGACTCCTACGAAGGTGCGCTCCTGATCGCAGGCCATGACCTGCCTTTCCTCGAATCGGCAGGCATCACCCGCTGGCTGCTCCTCGCGGAGGAGCTCCAGGAGACCAGCGCCGAGGAGGTCCGCGACCTGCTCGAAGCGTCAGAAGCCGGCTGAGAGTCCGGCGGTCCCTCCGCTCTTCGAACGCCGCGCCGCGCGGGACAACGGCTCGTCGCGGATCTTGAGGGAACCGGACGACGGCAGCGCGACGTCCCATGCCGTGCT
Organism: Streptomyces sp. AK02-01A; assembly: GCF_033795305.1. NCBI lineage: Bacteria > Bacillati > Actinomycetota > Actinomycetes > Kitasatosporales > Streptomycetaceae > Streptomyces > Streptomyces sp. AK02-01A. The sequence continues at coordinate 68,598 of NZ_JARBAE010000019.1, read as the reverse complement.
GTCGTCGTCCGCCGCTGGAGGTGCACCGTATGCTGACCGCTCTGGGCCTGCTCTTCGCCGCCGTACCGCTGATCGCCTGGGGCATGGTGGCGCGGACCCGGGTGATCGGCTCGGTATTCGGCGCCGTACTACTGGCCTGTGCCGGTCTGCTGATCGCCGTACAACACGGCTGGGTGCCGGCGCACAGGGTCGACGCGCACGCGCTCTACGCGCTCGGCACGGCGCTGCTTGTCGCTTTCGGCGGAAGCCTGGAGCGGCGGCTGGAGGGTCGCGCGCCCGCTGAGTGGGTTCACCGGCGGAACGGGGCCGTCGGCCTTCTGGGGACGCAGATCGCACTCACTCTCTGCGGCTGTCTGCTGTACGTGGCGGTCGCCGGCGCGTCGGTGCCGTCCGCCCGCGCCGTCCCGCCGCTGCCGCCCGGCCTCACGGTGCTCGCGCGGCACAGCGGCTGCGGCTCGGGCAACTGTTATCGCCTGCTGGAGATCGGCAGTACCAGCCGGCTCTCCCGGGAGGAGATCGTCCGGAAGCTCGACCGTCCGCACGAGACCTGCCGTCCCAACGGCTGGCTGCTGGACCGGCGGGACCTGTGTGTCGGAGTCGACGACTCCGGTGACCAGATCCGGCTCTATGTCACCCTCAGCGATCTGATGGACTGACCCGACCGGCGAGTGAAGGATTCCGTGCCATGGCGACGTACGTATTGATCCATGCGGCGGCGGTCGATTCCTGGTACTGGGGGCCGCTGTCCGCCGAGTTGCGCGGCCGGGGCCATGACGTGGTCGCACCGGATCTACCGTGTGACAACGCGTCGGCCGGGCTGGCGGAATACACCGACACCGTCGTCGAGGCGATCGGCGAGCACACCGATCTCGTCGTCGTCGCCCACTCGTTGGGCGGTTTCACCGGCCCGCTGGTGTGCGACCGAGTGCCGGCGGATCTGCTGGTGATGCTCCAGGCCCAGGTGCCGGCGCCGGGCGAGTCACCGGGTCAGTGGTGGGACAACTCCGGTTACGGCCCGGCGCGGCTGGAGGCCGACCGCCACAGGGGTGTCGCGGACGGCTCGGAGGAAGACACACTCTCCCTCGTCCTGCACGACACTCCGGCCGACCTGGCCGCCGAGTTCATGGCGGAACACCAGCGGCACCAGGCGCCGACACCATTCGGCGAGCCGTGGCCGCTGGACGCGTGGCCGGATGTACCGACCAAGTTCCTGCTGTCGTCCGGCGACCGCTTTCTCCCGCCCGAGTTCATGCGGAAGATGGTCGCCGAGCGCCTTGGTTTCCGGCCGGACGAGATGCCCGGCGATCACTGCCCCATGCTCGGCCGTCCGAAGGAACTGGCCGACCGCCTGGAGGCGTACCGCGCCGAACTGTGAGCGGGCCCGCACAGTTCGACCGACGAGGGCTCGACTCAACGAGCGTGCGAAGGTGCGGCCCCTGGCGCACCGGCGCGCAGACCGTCCATGACCAGGTCGAGCATCCGGCCGGCCCGTGCTTCCCAGTCGTCGCCGGAGTCGATCCGCCAGAGAAAGCCCATGACGAGCAGCACATCGTCGGGGTCGTGGCCAGGCCGGATACTGCCTGCCTTCTCACATGCCTGGAGGAGCAGGGTGACGGCGCCGATGACCGGTCCGTAGGTCTCACCGGCGAGACCGTCGCTCGTGGCGGCATGCAGCACATCCGCCAGGCCGTGCTTGATCCTGCCGTAGTACGCGAGCCGGTCGAACCACAGCCGCAACGCGTCCAGCGGAGGGTGTTCCTCAAGCAGCACCGGCGCGGAGTCCGCGAGTTGCTGGACGTCGTAACGGTAGACCGCGAGCACCAGCGCCTCGCGGTTGGGGAAGTGCCGGTAAAGAGTGCCGGGGCCCACACCGGCCTTCTTCGCGATCGAGTTCAGCGAGGCGTCGCTGGAGGCCGCGAGAGCGTCGCGCGCGACGTCGAGGATGCGGTCGCGGTTGTGCCGCGCGTCCGCACGCACGGGTTCGTGCTGTCGCCGGGTCATGACACCTCCGTCTTTCCATGGTGGCACGGCATTGCCAAACGGAGAGGTCTCCGGTAGCGTCCGCATCAACCGGAGAGATCTCCGGTTCAGTGGAGCACAGAGGGAGTGTGGCCGGCACCGGACGGCCATTCGCCCCGCACCGCACACCCTCCGGGCGCGAGCCAGCATACGGCCACGGGTCCAGAGCGGCCCGTGGCGAGCACCGACGACGGTGTTCGCCCTCCGTGTCCGCCCGCCGGAGAGCGGCCAGCCCACGCAGAACAACGCCGGACACCGCGACCAGGAGAGCATCATGCGCTACATCAAGCTCGGCAACACCGGCCTCGACGTGTCACCGATCGCCCTCGGATGCATGACCTACGGCGAGCCGGAGCGCGGCCATCCCACGTGGTCGCTGACCGAAGAAAAGAGCCGTCCTCTCATCAGGCGGGCCGTCGAGGCGGGTATCAACTTCTTCGACACCGCGAACATGTACTCGCAGGGTTCCAGCGAGGAGATCGTCGGCCGGGCGCTCAAGGACTTCGCCGACCGCGACGAGGTCGTCATAGCCACCAAGGTCCGGCATCCCATGCGGCCGGGCCCGAACGGTTCCGGGCTGTCACGCAAGGCGATCTTCACCGAGATCGACCACAGCCTGCGCCGGCTCGGCACCGACTACGTCGACCTCTACCAGATCCACCGCATGGACAACTCCACTCCGATCGAGGAAACGCTGGAGGCCCTGCACGACGTTGTGAAGGCCGGCAAGGTCCGGTACATCGGTGCCTCGTCCATGCACGCCTGGGAGTTCAGCAAGGCTCTGCGTCTTCAACGACAGCACGGCTGGACGCGGTTCGTCTCGATGCAGGACCACTACAACCTGCTCGCCCGTGAGGAGGAGCGGGAGATGCTGCCGCTGTGCGCCGACGAAGGCGTCGGCACCATCGTCTGGAGCCCGCTCGCCCGCGGCCGCCTCGCCCGTGAGAGCGAGGCGCCGACCGGCCGGTCGGGAAACGACCCTTTCGCCGACATGCTCTACACGCAGGAGTCGAGTGACCGCGCCATCATCGACGCCGTCGCGATGATCGCCCGAGCCCGCGGCGTCAGCCGGGCGCAGATCGCGCTGGCCTGGTTGCGGCACAACCCCGTCGTCGTCGCTCCACTCGTGGGCGCGAGCAAGCCCGCGCACCTGGACGACGCGGTGGCCTCGCTCGCCATCGAACTGACTGATGACGAGGTGGCCGCGCTCGAAGCGCCGTACACACCGCGCGCCGATTTCCAGGGCATCTCCGACGACACCGAACTGGCCCGCATCTCGGCCAGGCTCGGGATCACACCGGCTCGTTCCTGACCGCGGGAGCCATCACCGGTGGCGACTTCACCGCCGGACACCGGTGATGGCTCTCCGCGCCGGCCTTGGCCGACGGCATGTCACCGCGTTCCGGTGCCCGCCGCGGGTGCCGGTTCCGGCGACGGTCCCGGCGGGAGCGGCATGGGGCTGTAGCGCTCCTGGACGGCCACAGGGTCGTCGCTGTCCGCAGACGTGATGATCAGGAAGCGTTCGCGAGCGCGGGACTTCGCCGCCTCCGTCGGCGTCAGCACCTCGCGCAACAGGCCGATCGCCTGGCTGACCTGCGCGCCCGCCACATTCGTGGTGAACATGGTGAGCACCTCCTTGCGGCCGAACGGCGCTGCCCGGTTCTGTGTGAGCCAGAGCTTGTAGTTCTTGCCCGGTTCCAGTCCGGTCGCGGCGACTTGCAGCAGGTCCAGTGCACCGAGTGCGTTCACGGAGACGGTCGCGTGCGCCCGTCCGCCACTGCCCTTCGGCGCGCTCAGCGTGAGATGACCGGCATGACCCGCGACTCCGAGAGGCTGGAGGTTGGCCGTACCACTGCCGGACGGGACGGCGCGCGGGACGTAGAGCAGTTGCTGTGGCTGCTGGCCGACGGGAATGGTGGCGATCACCTGGTTCCTCAGTGTGTCGACGGCGATGACGGCGTCCTGGTTCTCCAGCCCGACATAGACCCGCGTGCCATCGCCGGACACCCAGATACCGTGTGGCAGATCGCCGGTCGGGATGGTGGCCATCAGGGTCGGCACCTTGCCGCGCCGGTAGACCTTCACCTTGTTCTCTCCGCCCACCGTCACATAACCGAACTTGCCCTTGGCGTTGTCGACGAGTGTGACGTGATTGGTGATCGGTCCGCTGTTGATCGTCGAGAGGATGCGGAACGGCGGGCGGGCGCTCATCACCTGCGTCTTGCCGGAGTCCTTCAGCGTGAACCAGACCTCGGTGCCGTCCCGGCTCACGGCCAGGTTGGGCGAGAAGGGACTGGCCTGGGGAACGCGGGCCACGACGCGGTACGTCCGGGTGTCCACCACATTCACTTCCGGAGTGAAGCTGGAAGGTATGAAGGCGTACCTGCCGTCCGGCCGGAACAGCACCATTCCCGGTCCGTTCGCCGTCTTCACCCGGCGCTTCTCCGTCATCTTCACGGGATCGATCACCGAGACGTATGCCTCGCCGCGTACGGTCGCCCAGAGTTCCTTGCCGTCGGGCGTGAAGAACGTCTCGTGCGGCGAGCGCCCTACGTACACGACGCCTTTGACCTTGTTCGTCGCCGTGTCGATCAGTGTGACCGAGTTGGACCCGATGGAGACGACGGCGAGGGTCTTGTGGTCCGGCGAGAAACCGCCTCCGTGGACGAGCAGTTGGTTCTTGTACAGCGGACTGAGCGCGCCCGGAACGGGGTCACCGAGGCGGATCGTACCGAGGAGCCGGTTGGCGGCGGGATCGATCACGGAGACGGTGTTCGACGTCTGGTCCGAGGTGTACACCCGGTCCTGGCCGGATATCGGAATCACCGCTTCCGAACCCGTCCCGGCCTTCCGGTCGGAGAATTCCTCGCGCGGCCGTATCGGCTCGCGCGGCGCGGGGTGCCGGACGTGTGACGGCTTCGCGGGCATCCGGCTCCTCAGCACGCCGATCTCCTGCTGCTGCGTGACGATGATCTCGTGAGCCAGCCGCCGCAGCACAGGGTCCTTGCCGTGCTCCAGGACCGCCTTGGCCATATCGACGGCTGCCTGGTGGTGCGGCATCATCATGGCCGCGAAGTCATGATCGGCGTTGCCGGTCATGGACTGCTTCGCCATGGCTTCCATCATGGCCTTCATGCTCTTGTCCATCTTGCGCGCGAATGCTCCGTGGGCGCTCGCGTGGGACGGGTGGTCATGCCTCGACGCCGCCGTCCGCTGCCCTTCGGACAGACACGCGACCAGGCTCAGAGCGAGGCATCCGGCTGTTCCTGTGACGCCCAGCCGACGAAGTGCACTGGCTTTCATCCGGTCTCTCTCTTCCCACCCGGCATGACCGGGTCGACATGGCTGACGTCCCCGGACCGTGGCTCCGCCTCGGCGGCTGCCCGTCACGGATGGCTCCCGGCATCGGATTCGTACGTGGTCCACGTCGGAGCACGACCGAATCCCCACTGGGTGGTGGGCCCCAGTCTTCTCAGCCGACGGACGGATGTCGTCTCCAGCCATGCAGTCGAGTGAATCGGCAAGTCCCGCTGAGCCAGGCCCTCTTCGCCTCGGCCTCGTCCCGCGAGCGACCATGGTGACGGTCGCTCGCGGGACGAGGCCGACGCCGGTGGGGTCGGACTGTGCCGTACGGGAAATCGCGCCGGGCGCGTGTCAGCCGTTCACCGGTGGGCGAGAGAGGTGCCGGCCGCCTCGCTCGGTTCAAGGACGATCCGGCTCTTGTCGCCGCGGTCGAGACAGCCCGCCACCAGCGCGACAACCAGGCCGACGACGGCAAGACCGGCGCCGATCACGGCACAGGACATCCATCCCCACCCGGAGGCGATCGCCGCGCCGCCGAGCCATACGCCACCGGCGTTGGCCAGGTTGAACGCCGAGTGGTTGGAGGCCGCGGAGAGCGTGGGCGCGTCGGAGGCGGAACGGATGACCATCATCTGCAGCGGTGCGGTCATCAGGAAGCCGACGGCGCCGAGCAGCACCACCATGATCAGGGCCAGCCAGACAATGTGGGCGGTGAAGTAGAACGCGACCAGGACGATGGCCAGTCCGCCCAGGCTCGCGTAGACGGTGGGCCGGGCCGCGCGGTCGGTCAGCGGACCGGCTGCCGCCACTCCGATCGTCATGCCGACACCGCACAGCGCCAGCACCCACATCACCGAGGACTCTCCCAGCCCCATCACATGGGTGGTGATGGAGGCCAGGTAGGCATAGGTGGCGAAGACTCCGGCGAAGCCGAAAATGGCGGTGGCCAGTCCCAGCAGGACCTGCCGGTTACGGAAGGCCCGCAGCTCGCGGCGCAGACTCTGCTGCGGCTGAACCGGCTCGTAGGGAATGAGCGCGGTCAGCGCGGCGACGGCCACCACACCGATGCCGGTGACCACCAGGAAGGTGGCGCGCCAGCCGAGATCCTGGCCGAGCAGGGTGGCGGCGGGGACACCGACGATGTTGGCGAAGGTCAGGCCGAGGAGAATGGTGGCGACCGCTCGTCCCTCACGGCCCTTTCGGACGAGACGCGTGGCGACGACCGATCCGGCACCGAAGAAGGCACCGTGGGGCAGTCCGGAAATGAAGCGTCCGGCCATCAGCCAGCCGAAGTCCGGGGCGAGCGCGGAGAGCAGGTTGCCCGCTACGAAAATGCCCATCAGCATCACCAGCAGCCATTTGCGCGGCATGCGGACGCCGATGACAGCCAGGAGCGGGGCCCCGATCACCACGCCGAGCGCATAGGAGGAGACCAGATTGCCGGCGGTGGGCACCGTGATGTGCAGATCCGCCGCGACGTTGGGCAACAGGCCCATGATGACGAACTCGGTGGTGCCGATCCCAAAAGCGCTGATGGCCAGTGCGAGGAGTGCCAGAGGCATGGAGAGAAGCCATTCGGTGAGCGTGACTGCGGCGGGAGGAAACGACGGTCGAGACCGGTAGCGGCTGCCTGCCCGGGACTGGTCGAGGGCGCGTCCGTCGGCGGCTCGGCGCTCCCTCTCCGGTCCGCGGCAGGCTCGGCCGGGGCGGGTCAGCCGATGCTGAGGCGTCCGCCGGCTACTTCCAGGACCACTCCGGTGATGTAGCTGGAGCGGCGGGATGCGAGGAAGACGACCGCCTCGGCCACCTCCTCGGGCTCGGCGATGCGGCGCATGGCCGTGGTCTCGGCGATTTTCCTGAGGGTGGCGGCGTCCATCTCATCGGTGCCCGGGGTCCGGGTGGGACCGGGCGCGACCGCGTTCACTCGTACGCCCTTGTCCGCGTACTCAGCGGCCCAGACCTCGGTGAGCTGTTCCAGCGCCGCCTTGGAGGCGGAGTACATGCCGGTGCCCGTGGTCGCGACCGCGGCGGCCAGGGTGCTGATGTTCACGACGGATCCGTGGCCGCGCTCGACCATGCCGGGAGCCAGGGAACGGACCAGCAGATAGGGAGCCTTGGTGTTGAGGTCCATGTGCAGGTCGAACAGTTCGTCCGTCATCCCGGAGGTGGGCAGGAACTTGTAGACGCCCGCGTTGTTGATCAGGATGTCGACCGCACCTGCCTCCTCGGCCAGGCGCAGTACGTCTTCGGTCTTGCTGAGATCGGCCTGGACGAAGCGAGCCGCGCCGCCAGTGGCTTCGATCTCGGCGACGACCTCCAGGCCTCGTTGGGCGTCGCGGCCATGCACCACGACCTCGGCTCCCTCCTGTGCGAGCTGTACGGCTACGGCTCGGCCGATGCCGGCCGTAGCTCCGGTGACAAGAGCGGTCAGTCCGGACAGTGCCATGTCGTTCCCATCGGGTAGTGAGCCGAGTGCGGCCCGGCTCAAACGTGGATCCTTCTCGGTCCAGCCGGAGGCGGCCGGGCTCGGGAGGCCAGTGAGCTCTGAGGAACTGGTCTCCCCGTCAGCCAGTCCGGCGACTACCTCGGTGAAGTAGCCGTCCTCAATGAATGGCCCTTCAATGAGCAAGGAGCCTGGCTAGACGATGGAAGGGTCGTTCTCCCGTCGCTGGAATGTCAATTCCAGCCGCTGAACAGCACTTACGCACTTCGGCCAAGCGGTCAGGGAGGGCCCTGGCCCGGCCAGGATGCGGCGGCTGCGCTCCAGACGTAAGGTGCGCCGGACCGTCAGACGGCGAAACTGCGGATGTGCTCAAGGACGGCGTCCAGAGCGGCGGCGAGCTGCTCGGGATCGCGGTGGATCTGCGTCAGCAGCACGCCGCCCTGCAGCGCCGCGAGCAACGCGGCGGACAGCTTGTCGGGATCGGCCTCCGCACGCATTTCACCGCGCTCACGCATCCTGTGCAGGCCGGAGCGAATGGGCTCCTGCCAGCGGGTGAAGGCAGCCGCCAGATAGGCGCGGGCCTCGGGGCTGGACTCGACCAGCTCGCTCGCCAGCGCGCCGAGTTCGCAGCCCCCGGCGCAGCCGTTCTCGATCTGCAGACTGACCCTCTGGTCACGCCATGCCTTCAGGTCGTCGAAGGAGTCAAGGTGGTCGAGGAAGGGCTGCTGACGCTCGAAAGCCGCGTCCGCCTGGAAGGCGACGACGGCACGGACCAGGCCGCCTTTGTCTCCGAAGTAGTGGTAGAGCTGGGAGGCGCTGACGCCGGCGGTCTCCAGCACGTCCTCGACGGTGGTGCGCGCGGCGCCGCGCTCCGCCATCAGGTCGGCGGCCGCCCGGACGATGCGGTCCTTGGTGGCCTGTCCCTGCGAGGTCAGACGAGGTGCCGACACCGGCTTGCGAGCAGTCCTGGACATGGTGCTCAGGCTACGCGCTGCCGAGCGCGGCCAGATCCTGTCCCGACAGCGACCGGACCGGCCCGTACGAGACCGGGCCGCCGCGTCGCACGAGACGGTCCGGTTCAGCCGTCCGGAGAGCGGCCCCGCTATTACCGCCATGCCGACCCGGATGACCAGCCGGCCGCGAGCGTCCGCGCGGCATGCCCGGAATCCGACAGCACCGCGCGGTCCGCCGGGCTCACACCCGTGGTCCTGTCGGCCGCTCTTCCGGACCGGAGAATGGGCCTACGCCATACGGGGCATTCGTACGAGGAATACGACGGCGGGTGGCACAGAATCTTTCTGTGCCACCCGACGCTTTTGCGCTGTGTGCTCGTCCTACGAATACGGCGTGGCCGTCAGAGTCACGGCCGCCGCCCGTCAGGTCTTCGCGAGCGAGCAGGCGTTCTGCGCGAGGGCAGGCGGGACGGACGAGACGTTGCTGAGCAGAAGACGACACAGCAGGGAGTCCAGCGGCAGACCGGTGCCGCCGACGGCGCAGGCCAGATTGGTGTCGGTGCTCGAATAGCCGAGATCGGCGAGGTAGGACGTGCAGTCACTGGGTGCCGCCTGCGCGGTCGGCGCGGCGAGCACCAGTCCGCCGAGAGCGGCCGCGACGGTGACCACCACAGCGACGACGCGGGAACGTACGGTACGGATCATGATTCCTCCTGAGGGTGAGCGCTCATTCCCTCTCCGCGGTCCGTGCGAAAAGGGATTCCAAGGCGCATTGCATTGAATTCCCTTCATTCCCGACCGGGCAATCAGTTCTTAACTGTTCTAAATCGCGATGCGAATTTAATGAGACACCGACATCCACTTATTCCAGTCATATCGGTTGTTTTCTTGAGGTCACTTGGGCCACAAAGACACCTTCAGCCTCAGAGGCCCCGCGGCCGGAAGTCCTTCCGATGAAAAGAGAAACCAAACGCATACGCGTCTGGCATATTCGGGCACCGGTTTACGCGAGGCGGTTGCGCAGAGATGGCCTGAAAGCGCCGTGGCATCAACGGACCAGACGAGGCGTTCAATCCGCCCAGCCGACTCGATCCTGGACCGGCAGCCGCGAGGAGGGCTCGCCAAACCGCCGCGCAGGACTGTCCCGTCACTCCGGCTGGATCAGCGCGCGGCGTCGGACGGGACAGCCCTGAGGTCGGCACCGCAGGCATGAGGTCGTTCTGGCCGAGGCCCATAGCAACGGCCACGGCGCCCCTCATCGGCGAACGCGCTGCCGATCCGGTGGCCGCCGACCGGCACGGGAGCCGGCACCGTCCGCGAGCGAGCCGTACGACGGCGCCTCGACGCTTCGATACCGGCCGACGTCGGCGTCAGAGACCCAGATCGCTCAGCCCCGGGTGGTCGTCGGGACGGCGACCCAGCGGCCAGTGGTATTTGCGTTCTGATTCCTTGATGGGCAGGTCGTTGATGCACGCGAAACGCGCCCGCATGAGTCCGTTCTCGTCGAACTCCCAGTTCTCGTTCCCGTAGGAGCGGAACCAGTTCCCGGAGTCGTCGTGACACTCATAGGCGAACCGAACCGCGATTCGATTTCCGTCGAACGCCCAGAGTTCCTTGATCAGCCGGTACTCCAGTTCCCGTTGCCACTTGCGTGTGAGAAACGCGATGATGTCCTCTCGCCCATTGATGAACTCGACACGGTTACGCCAGCGGGAGTCCGGCGAATAGGCCAGGGAAACCTGCTCGGGATTACGGCTGTTCCAGCCGTCTTCGGCGCCGCGAACCTTCTCAAGGGCGCTCTCGCGGGTGAACGGCGGGAGTGGCGGTTTGGTCATGTTCGTCTCCTGAATCGTGCCCGCCGGGAGCGAAAAAGGCTTCCCTGCTCAGCGTACGGAACGTGTTGATCACTTGACCCGGACGCATGCTATATCCGCTCCACGCCGTTTCAACGGTTCCCGACACGGGCCGGGTCGCCGGGCCGGACACGCACGCCGCGGCCCTGGGAGCCGAAGCTTGAGGAAGCGCCGCTGGGGCGTGTTTCGAAGTAGCGCCGTCCGCCCGGAGGGCGGGGCCCGCGGCGTCCGGTGCGTGCGATCGCAAGGCGGAGGAGCAGTCTCGTACGGGATGTACGTGGCTGACTCCGACAACGCCGCGAGCGTGCGTGCCGGACCCCGGGGGCCAGGCGGGATGTGTCAGACAGGGCCTAAGACCTGGCGGGAGCCGCTATCGTGCGGCCATGACCGGTCACGAGCAGCGTCCGCTGCTCTTTCTCGACGTCGACGGAACTCTCCTTCCTTACGGTGGAGCGCCGCTCCCGTCAACCGTCGAAGAATGGGACGGCTGGCAGGACCTCTCGAATCCGCAGCTCGCAAAGCTCAACCCCACGCACGGCCCGCGACTGTTGGCACTGCCCTGTGCTCTGATGTGGGCCACCGCGTGGATGGACGACGCCAACGAGGTGATAGCTCCCCTACTGGGCCTGCCCGAGCTCCCAGTGGCCGACCTGCCGGACACACCGGAGCAGGACGAAGACGACGTACTGCACTGGAAGACCCGGGCCCTCGTCGAAGCGGCCGCCGGACGCCCGTTCGTCTGGGTCGACGACGAGATCACCGAAGTCGATCGGGCCTGGGTAGCGACACATCATCGAGGACAAGCCCTCCTCCATCGTGTCCATTCCGAGAGGGGCCTCACCGACATGGACTTCGCCGTACTCGATGACTGGCTGGGCAACGTGACAAGCCCTGAGGCAGTGATCGACTAAGAGCTTTCCCGCAATCCCTGGTGGATCAGCGCGCGGCGTCAGACGCGATACACCGCAAGGCGGAGGATCAGCCTCATACCGAGACGTATTCAGGCGCTTGAACAACGCGGCGAGGCACTGTAGTGGCGAATACTGACCGCCGATCAGCGATCAGCGGCGCGAGCGTCTTCAGCCGTCCGGCGATCATGTGCGAGTCAGCCGAATATGAATCGATTCACCACGGATGGTCAGCGTCCCCACCATGAGGCGTCAAGGGTCCAAATCAGGCATTTTCAGGGGCCCTTGACATCCTGGTCGGACAAAAATTCAGATGCGCGGACCCATTGACGGCGCCTCGTCGGCCCGTCTAGCTTCCGGGCAACCGACTTGAAACCTTTCACAACGCCAGGGGCCATGATCCACGGACACTGAGGAGTACCCCATGGACAACTCCCGTACGGGCGGCGAGGAGTCATGAGCAAGGGCTGGAACCGCCGGGTCTTTCTGCGTACCGCCGTGGTGACGGCTGCCGCCGGAGCCCCGGCACTGGCCACCGGCAGCGCCACGGCCGCTCCCCACCGGCCGCCGGGCCCCGGGGCGGGCCGGCTGCGCGTGGAACGGACCACGGTGGAGTACGCGGAGAACCTCCTCGGCACCGACTCGGCCGCGCCGCACCTGAGTTGGGAGCTCGGCGCCGACGGCCACGGGGCGCGGCAGAGCGCGTACCGGATCAGAGTCGCCACCGGCCCGGAAGGCCTGAGCCGTCGGCCACTCTGGGACTCCGGTCGCGTCGTGTCCGACCGTACCGTCAACGTCCCCTACGCCGGACCGAAGCTGCGCGACCGCACCCGCTACCACTGGCAGGTCCGTGTCTGGGACGAGCGGGGCCGCGGCTCCTCGTGGAGTGCCGTGCGCTGGTGGGAGACCGCACTGCCCGCCGACGGCTGGCGGGCCCGCTGGATCGGCGCGGACGCGCCGCCCGCTCCGCCCGGCTTCGACGGCGCGTCCTGGATCTGGTCGCCCGGCGCGACCACATCGAGCGCTCCGGTCGGACCCCGCTGGTTCCGGGCTGTACTCGACCTGCCCGCCGGGGCCGACATCGTCGAAGCGACGGTGACAGCCACGGCCGACGACGACTTCACGCTCCACCTCGACGGACAGCGGGTGCTGCATCAGCCAGAGAGCACGGACAGTTGGCGCGTCGGACTGTCGGCCGATGTCACGGCGCAGGTCCGCGCGGCGGCCGGACGAATCGTGCTGGCCGTTGTCGCCACCAACCGTGGCAACGATGTCAACCCCGCCGGACTTCTCGCCCGGCTCGACGTGCGTACCGGCGACGGACACCACCAACTCGTCACCGGCGACGGTTGGCGGGTGACCGACACCGAACACGAAGGCTGGCAGCGGCCCGACCACGACGACAGCTCCTGGCCCGCGGCCACGGTCCTCGCCCCGTACGGCCAGGGTCCCTGGGGCAAGGGCGTCAGCCTTGACCTGCCGGAACTTCCCGCGCCGCTGCTGCGCCGGGAGTTCACCGTAGCCAAGCCGGTCGCGCGCGCTCGCCTCTATATCTCCGGACTCGCCTACTACGACGCGGAGATCAACGGCAAGCGCGTCGGCAGGCAGGTCCTCGACCCCGGCTTCACCGACTACGACGAGACCGTCCTCTACGCCGTCCACGATGTCACCGAACGGCTCAGGCGCGGGGCCAACGCCATCGGCGTCACGCTCGGTCGCGGATTCTTCGGCATGACCACTCCGAACGTCTGGAACTGGCACACTCCGCCCTGGCACGGCGAGCCCCGCCTTCTCGCGCAGTTGGAGATCGACCATCCCGACGGCACACGTACGACCGTCGCCACCGGCTCCGACTGGCGCATCACCGAAGGGCCCACCCTCACCAACTCGCTCTACGCCGGGGAGACCTACGACGCGCGCCGCGCGCCGCGCTCGTGGACCAAACCCGGTTTCAAGGACGGCGCCTGGCGGGCGGCGACCGAGCAGAGCGCTCCCCAAGGCGCGGTGCGTGCGCAGCCGCACGATCCCATTCAGATCATCGAGACGGTCAGGCCCACCGGTATCAGCGAGTTGAGCCCCGGCGTGTACGTCGTCGACATGGGCCGTACGTTCGCCGGCTGGAGCCGTCTCACCGTCACCGCCGAAGCCGGGACCACTGTTCGCCTGGTGCACGGCGAGAAGCTCAAGGACGACGGAAGCGTGCATGCCGCGACCGATCATGTGCCGGGCCGCTTCCAGACCGACGAGTATGTGTGCGGCGGGGACGGGGAGGAGATCTGGGAGCCCAAATTCTCGTACAAGGGCTTCCGTTACGTCCAGATCAGCGGACTGCCTCGGCGCCCCGCACCGGAGCATGTGCTCGGCCGCGTCGTACACACCAGGGTCGACGAGGTCAGTGAGTTCCGCTGCTCCGAGCCCTTCTACGAACGGCTCGACAAGGCGATGCGCCGCACCCTGCTCAACAATCTGCACGGCATCCCGACCGACACACCGATGTACGAGAAGAACGGCTGGACCGGTGACGCCCAGCTCGGCACGCCCGTCATGGCGTACGCGTTCGGAGTCCACCGCTTTCTCTCGAAGTGGCTGGGAGACCTCGCGGACAGCCAGCTCACCAACGGCCACCTGCCGGTCATCGTGCCCAGCGGCGGCTGGGGCTACAACGAACTGGGCCCGTCTCCCGAGTGGACGACCGTGTATCCCTTCCTGATACGGGAGATGTACCGCGTCTACGGTGACGACCGGGTCGCCCGTGACCACTGGCCCGCGCTCACCCGCTACCTGGACTGGGAGATCTCCCGACTGGAGAACGGTCTCGCCGTCACGGCTCTGGGCGACTATCTGTCGCCCGGCTACGGCGGCAACCCTCCCGAGGACACCCGGCTCACCGCTACCGCCTATCTGCACCGCGCGCTGGTACACACCGCGGAGATGGCCGAGATCCTCGGTGAGAACGCGACCGGCGACCGCTACCGCGGGACCGCCGAGCAACTCATGGCAGCCCTCAACACGGCCTTCCTCTCGGCCGAGGGGCACTACCGCACCGCCAAGGATCCGGGCTACCGGCAGACCAGCAACGCGATACCGCTCGCCTTCGGGCTCGTGCCCGCCGCCGCCCGCCCAACTGTCATCAAGAGTCTCCTCGACGACATCGCGGCGCGCGGCAACCACCTCAACACCGGTGCGCTGGGCACCAGTGTTCTGTTCGCCGCGCTGACCGCCGAGGGACATCCCGACATCGCCCATGCCATCGCCACCCAACGGACCTATCCGAGCTACGGCTACTGGTTCGACCAGGGAGCCGACACCATGTGGGAGATGTGGCCGCTCGACTCACGCTCGCGCGACCACTACTTCCAGGGAACGGTCGTGCAGTGGCTGTACGAGAACGTGGCCGGCCTGCGCCCCGGTGACGCCGGATACCGCACTTTCACCGTGCGGCCGGACGCGCGCACGGGTGTCGACTGGGCGCGCACCTCGATCCGTACGGTCCGGGGCCGGGCCTCCGTGGACTGGGCGCGCTCCGGGAATGGTCTGCGCCTCACGGTCGAGGTCCCGGTGGGCGCTGAAGCGGAGGTCCATGTGCCCGCGGCCCGCCGGTCCGACGTCGACGCGCCGAGCGGTGCGGGATTCGTACGGTCCGGGCCCGGCCATGTCATCTACCGTGCCCCGCACGGCAGTTGGGAGTTCACGGCGAAGGCCGTGGCCGGCTGAGCGAACTCGGGCCGCCTTCGGGTTTTCAGTGTCCGGCCGGCAGATCGAGGGGAGCGATCTCCACGGCCGCCCGCGGTTCGGGACGGATGATCCCGGCCGCGCAGGCGGCGACCACGCAGAAGGCGACCGGCAGGAAGAACGCGACGTTGAGCGGGACGAAGTGCGTGAGCGGTCCGATGACGCCGGGCCCGGCGAGCATGCCGAGGTAGCCGAGCCCGGCCACCCGGGAGACATTGGCTCCCGCGTTGTCCTGGTCCGCGTGGCCCGCGGCGCTGAAGAGCTGAGGGATACAGCCGGAGAGTCCGATGCCGAAGACGGTCCAGCCGATCAGTGCCAGCGGGATCCACGGAGCGAGCGCGACCGCCGTGAGGCCGAGCGCGGCCAGTGCGGCGCCATGGCGAACGACGGCCACCGGACCGAAGCGCGCGGTCAGACGGTCGGTGAGCAGCCGGCCGATCGTCATGGCGGTGGCGAAGGCACCGTAGGCGAGCGCCGCGGTGGCGGCCGAGGCGTCGAGAATGTCTCGCAGCCCGAGCACGCTCCAGTCGTTGGCGACCCCTTCGCAGAGCATCAGCATCAGGGCCAGCGCGGCCAGCGCCCAGATACGCGCCGGTGTCCTCCGCCGCGTCCCGCCGGACGGGACCGCTTCGGGCCCTTGGCTCGTCCCGCCGCCGGTGCGCTCCGGCCGCAGCAGTGCCGGAGCGGCGAGCGCGGTGACGGCGAGGCCGAGGACGCTCACCCCGGCGAGTGTCGCCGCCGGACTCCAGTCCCAGCTCAGCGTGCGCGCGGCGACCAGCGCCGCCAGCACTCCACCGACCGAGAACAGCGCGTGGAAGGCCGACATCACGGGTCGCGCGTACCCGCGCTCGACCTGCACGGCATGGGTGTTCATGCTGACGTCCAGACAGCCGTTGCCGAAGCCGAGCACCAGCAGAGCGGCGCCCAGCGTCACCGGGCCTCCCGCCAGACCCGGGAGCACCACCGCGGCGCTGCAGAGAACCGCGCTCGCGGGCACCACCTTGCGGGCGCCGTAGCGGTCGGCGAGCGGTCCGACCACCTGCATGCCGGCGAAGGCACCGGCGCCGAGCAGCAGGAGCAGCCAGCCGAGCACGGCGTGACCGATGCCCGCGCGCTGCTCCACGGCCGGGATGTGGACGATCCACATCCCCAGGACAAAGCCGTTGAGGGTGAAGAAGGCGAAGGTGGCCTGCCGTGCGGCCCGTAGGGGGTTCTTCATGACTTCGAACATATCAAACACAATTCATGTTCGATAGATTGCTTATTGCGCACCGTTCCTGTTCACTTCTGGTATGGCGAGCACAGACCGACTGAGGCAGATCACCGAATCCGTCCGCGAGCGCGGGCAGTTGAGCGTGGCGGAGCTGGCGGAGCGCACCGGCGCCTCCGAGATGACCATCCGACGCGACCTGGAGACGCTGTCCGACCAGGGCGTACTGGAGCGCTACCGGGGCGGCGCCCGGAGCCTGCTGCTGCGCGGCGAGGAGCCTCCGTTCGCACTCCGCGCGCGGGAAGGGCTCGACGCCAAGCGACGTATCGCCGCCGAAGTCGCCGAACTGATCAGCGACGGCGAGTCGGTCGTCCTCGACAGCGGCACCACCTGCCTTGAAGTGGCCCGCGCCCTCAAACACCGGCGCCTGACCGTCATGCCGCTGTCCCTGCACGCCGCCAACGCTCTCACCGGCGGAGAGCGGCTGAGACTGCTGCTGCCCGGCGGCGAGCCGCGTCCGGGCGAACTGGCCCTGACCGGTCCGCTGACCGAGGCGTCACTGGCCGCGCTGCGCTTCGACACCGCCGTGGTCGGCTGCTGCGGGCTGACCGCCGCGGACGGCCTGACCGCTTACGACCTGGCCGACGCGGCGATCAAGCGCGCCGCCATCGCCTCGGCCCGCCGTGTCATCGCCGTCGCGGAGACGGCCAAATTCTCCCGTACGGCGCTTGCCTTCGTCGCACCGGCCTCCGCCCTCGATGCCGTCGTGACCGAGGAAGACGCGCCGCGCGACGAGCTGGACGCGATGGCGGCGTCGGGCGTGGCCGTTCGGAGGGTGTGAGCGCCGCCGGCTTCCCCGCTCAGGCCCTGTCTGACACATCCCGCCTGGCCCACGACGCCCGGCACGCGTGTATTCGCGCTGCTCGGAAAGCGCCGGCACGGTCCGATCATGGCCGTCCTGCTCCAGCGCGAGCCTGTGCACTTCTCCATCCTGCGCCGGGCCATTCCCGGCATCACCAGGGATGACGGGACGGCCCTCAGGTGAATCCGTGACGACCGGCTGATCCGGACGAGAGCGCGTAGCCGTTGTCAGCCGTCTTCGGGTTCCAGCTCGAACGTGAAATAGATACTCAGTGTGTAAGGCCGGTCTTCGTCGTGCGCGAAATCCCAAGAGACATCCACCAGGAAGACTCTGTGTTCCCTCACCCACTCATAGGCTTTCCTGAAGGCTTCCGCGGCAGTTGTGGCGGGGAACAGCTTCCTGGCCATGGGATGCACCTGGTTCTCAGCATCCGCGTCGTCGAAACCCTCCGGGACGTCCAGGCAGAGGCCGGGGTCGAGCTCCATGGACCGCGCCCTTTCCAGTCGGTTACCGGTACGCGCCGGCAGAGGCTGATCCTCTGAACACGGCACCCGGTAGGACCGCCGCACGCCTGGAAGGGTTGCCTCGGGCGACCACGCGGCGAGATGTCGCGCACCTCGGAGATCGGCCCGGACACGTCCCGGGAGCCGGCCGCGGGCCGTCATCGGTCCGAGTGAGCTACCTCATTCGGATTCCAGGCTGTCCGTCTCGTACGTCCTGGTCCATGTCGCTCCGCACAGGCAGCGGGAATGCTCGACCAGCTCTCCCGCTTCGGACACACCCAAGCCGTGATTCAGGCGGACGTGTACGTGCTCACTCATGGGGACTACTTTCGACTCTCGGGCAGATCGTCACCGATCGTGACTCAATGCCCTTGATGGGCGCAATGACCCGGGTCACACCCGTAACGGCGGCGCGATGGATATCGGGTCGCTCGGCGCCACATCTCCGGCAGCGAGGCGCTCAGCCGGCCGTACGCCGCTTCATTGCCCAGCGGTCCACTTCCACACCAGAACCCATCCTCTGAGCAGTGGTGGCCGGGAATCGCATGACTCGTCGGCGGACGGTCCCATCCTGGTGGGACCTGCCCGCAGAAACGCGGCGCCACCGGAGGTGAGCGGACGTACCGTCATATCCGTCGCCCTCGACGGCCGCGCCTCTCCAACTCTGACCGGAACAGCGCGCGCTGGTCGCGTGGCCGGATCCCGCCCGGCTCGCTGGGCGTCGTAGGCGGCACGCAGGACAGGATCGCGCAACGTCTCGTAGGCGGCCGACGCAGCCGCGAACCGATCATCGGACTCGGACCGGTCCGGGCTGACGTCGGGATGGAATGCCCGCACCAGTCTGCGATAGGCGGAGGTGATCTCCGCGGCCGACGCGGTGGGCCGCACACCGAGCACCGCGTAGTGATCGCACCCACCGCCGGGATCCGGCCGCCTTGCCATCTCCGCTCACCTCACAGGTGATCGAACTCTCACATATGCAGTGATACATCTCAAACATACTCACGCCAAGGCTCGACAGTCATCGGCGAGCAGAACGCAGCCAAGCGAAAGGCTCGACAGGACCCGGCGCCTGATTTCTCGCGCCGGGTCCCGATACGCGGGCGTCAGCCGTGAATCTCCTTGGGAGCGTTCTCGCCACTGACAGAGATCTTGCGAGGCTTGGCCTGTTCGGCGATCGGAATGCGCAGCCTGAGGACGCCGGCATCGTAGGACGCCTCAATGCGCTCGGTGTCCAGGGTGTCACTGAGGAAGAGCTGGCGGCTGAACGATCCAACCGGCCGCTCCGCGATCAGGATCTCCGCGTTCTCGTTGGCGCTCGGAGTGCGCTCGGCCTTGACCGTCAGCACGTTCTGCTCGACACCGAGGTCGATGGATTCCGGGGTCACGCCGGGCAGGTCCAGTTCAACGACGAAGGTCTCGCCGTCCCGGAAGGCGTCCATGGGCATGGCCGTCGGCCTCGCGGCGGTGCCCAGGACCTGCTGCGTCAGCCGGTCCAGCTCGCGGAAGGGATCGGTTCGCATGAGCATCTTTGATCACTCCTTTTCCGGAATTTCCCTGGACATAAAACACATATTGCGCAAATCCATTATATGGCCCGACGCCGGAATCTTGACAATCGCGCATTCAACTTCCCTCTCGTACATGGAAGGCGCGGCGCACTGACGCGGCACCCGAAGCCGCGGACTCCCACTCTCACCAGCTCACCGCCGAACCACGCTCCGCGCCACCCGAGCGACCGCCGCGGACCGGCCGGCCTTCCGGCTCCGCGACCTCACTCACCGTCAGACGCGAGAGGACCAGGGCCTATCACCCTCCGGCGACCACGCCCGCACCGACCCGGCCGGACAATGAGTCGCCCAGCCGTCTCGCTCCAGTCCAATCATTCCGCTTGGTAACGACCATCATTTTCATATAGCGTTGCCGACGACGACCGAGGAGGTCCCCATGGCAGTCCCGAAGCGGAAGATGTCCCGCAGCAACACCCGTCACCGTCGCGCGCAGTGGAAGGCCACGACGCCCCAGCTCGTACCGGTCACGGTCGACGGCGCTGTCCACCAGGTGCCGCAGCGGCTGGTGAAGGCTTACGAGCGCGGTCTCCTGCGTCCCGAGGGCTGAGCGGCTTGTGACGCAGGCCTGCCGCCCGGCACCGTTCTCCACGGCGGTGTCGACCTGCTCCGCATCGACGAACGAGGCCGGGACCCACTCCACCCGCCTCGCCTCCACCCGGCCCCGGACCGAAGGGCCCGCCGAGGCCGGCCGAGTGAGTGTCTGGGAGTACGGAGCCGTCAATTCGGACTGACCCGGTGCGGGCGTCGTAGCGGAGTCCGTCGACAAGCAGGGCGATCGCCCGCCGAGTGGAGCCGTGGTCGTCTGGTGCGCCGATGTCGCTCGTGGCAGGCAGCAGGTCGTACGGGACGACGTCGGAGCGGATGTCGCCGGATGCGGCGGCGTCCAGCAGCGACGTCGACATCACCGGGAAGACCGTCGCGATCACCCTTGGGAACCTCGCCCGTCACGCTTCCGATGCCGCTTGGCGCCCTGGTCCGCGAGCTCATCGCGACCCGACGCGGCAAGGCCAAGATCGGCACTCGGACGACGCTTCCTGGCTCTTCCCCGGAGGACGACCAGGGCGTCCGCTCAGCGACAGTCAGGCCGGTCTGCGGCCGCACAAGATCGGCATTCGACCCCCAACAGGACCGCTCCACAGCGTTGTTCACCCTCGCCGCCGAACTACCCGCCGCCATCCTCGCGCGGATGCTCGGCGTCCATATCCAAGTGGCCGTTCATTGACAGAAGGCATCCGCCGGCGACTGGGCCGCCTACGCCGCCGATGTCAGCCGACGCGCATCCCCTTCTCGCAGGACGACTCTGAGGTTTGTTCCCGGTATGTCGTAGGTGGCGGTGCCCGACGAGCGCGCGGTGAGGACCTCCCACCCGTTCGCTGACCTGGACTCGTTCCACGAGGCGTCGGCGGCCTGGGCGGTGCCGGGAGCGAGCAGGCCCTCCCCCGTGGCGAGCAGTGTGGCTCCGGCGGCGACACCGGTGAATCCTCTGAGCAGGGTGCGGCGCGAGAAATCGGTGTTCATGAGATCACTCCAGAAGGGTTTCTGACTCGCTTGCGCAGGTATACGGAGGTGCCGGCCGAGACGAGGGCGGCACCCACCAATAGGCATACGAACACGGTGACCGACATCGAGACGTACTCCACGGTCGACCCGTCGGAATACACGCAGGCGTTCCGAAGGGGCCAGTACTGTTGCTTGATGGCCGCCAAGTCGGCGCCAGCGTCGTTCCGGCTCGTGCACAGTTCGGGAAAAGGGCCCCCCGTGCTGACGGAGAACCAGCCGTAGCAGTACACCGCCACCGCCGAGGAAGCCAGGATCAGGGCGACAAGCGCGTAGGTCCTGGGCACAGGCAGCGGCGGGTGGCTCAGCAGGATAAGAACCACCAGGATGCCCACCGCTGCAGTGGCCAGACTTGCAGCCAGCAACGCGCCCATCAGGAACATGCGGCACCTACCTCTTCTCTGCCTTTTGCGCGGCAAGGAACAAGGCCGATGTCCCGCATCATCGTGTCGATGCCTGCCCGAGTTGCCTCGGACATCTCCCCGTCGATGGCGCCCGCACTGTAGCCCTTGCAATACATCCCGCACTGGATGATTTTGACGATGTTCTTGTTGGACTCGCCGACCTTGATGGCACCCCTGGCCTGCAGCCTCGACAATGTCGTCGGGCCAAAAGCGTTGGAAAGTGCCGTGATACCGAGTTCGTGCTGTAGCGCGCGGGTCAGGGAATACATGGCGTTCCACCCGGTTTTGCCGTCTTCTGTGACTGGGTTGTAGCCGGAAACGTTCCTGTAGGTGGAGTTGACCCACTTCTGGGCCTGGAGCACCATTTCGTCAGCCATTACGGCAAGCAACCTTTCGCTGGTAAAAACGCCGATTGTTTTCTGGACGAGATCGACGCCACCCGACCTCACAAGAAGGGGCCACCTGGAGTATTAGGCGGTCACCGTCCGAGTTGAGTGCCGAAAATAAGTACCGCGAGTGAGGAATGCTCTCGGGCGGCGCACATCACTCGGTGCCGTACGCTCGTTTGTCGATCTTCACGACGGTGATGGCCGGCTTGGCAGGAACGGGCTTGCCAGGGTCGGTTGCGGTGAGTTCGGTGGGCCAAGTCGCATTGGGGTCGAGTCCGGCGCCCCTGATACGGATACGCAGAGCGGCGTCGAACCCGCCGGGCCCGGTGACCTCCAACGCAACGTCATAGAAGGCAGTTTCCTTGCCTCGGTTGCGAACGGTGACCGGGACGATCAGGCCCGAGTCGGTGGCCGTGGGGCGATAGACGGTCACGTCGCCCTTCGTCACGATCGGGTCCTGGAAGTCCTCGTCGGCCGGGTCGTACGGCTGGGGCGATGCCGGGTCTCCGCTCGCCGCGCCCGCCGCCCGCTCACGGATCGCCTCTTTCTGGGCGGCCTCGTTTTCGCCGCCCGGACCGACGGACGCCGTGGGGCCGGAGGGCGATTGTTGGGGCGGTGTCTGCTCTGCGGTACGGGCGACCTCGATGGCGGGAGTCAAGTCGGCGCTCGCCGAGTGGGGGCTGGTGCCAAAGCGGACACAAGACGTCGCGATGCCTCCCTCAACCCGAGCGAAACCATGCCTGACCAGCAGGAAACAAGGGATCACGTTCGGTTGGGATACGGCTTCTGACGGTCACGCGGCACGGCCCCGCACAATCGTTCCCGAGGAGCCGACGCACTATCTTTCAGGAGGATCGGTGAACGCCTCCAACTTGGCTCTCACCTGTTCCGCCTCCGGCCGTTCCACTTGCCCGAGCAGGTCGGCCGCGCGATGCCACGAGGCGCGGGCCGCGTTCTGGTCGCCGACGGCGGCGTACGCGTCACCGAGCCGTTCCCGGATCATTGCCTCGTTGTACACATCGCCTCCCTCCGGCAGCATGTCAAGAGCCCGGCGGGCGCAGCGGATCGCTGCCTCGAATTCGCCCAGCCCGTAGTGCGCGTTCGCGAGAGTGTCCCAGGCGACGGCCTCGTGAGCCGAGTCGCCGATCTCTCGGGTCAGGCAAACCGCCTCTTTGGCATGGGCGGCGGCCTCCTCGTAATTTCCGAGTCTGGTGTGCAGCCAGCCAAGGGTGTTCAGTTGCATGGCCTCGAAGGAACGGAGGCCGATGCTGCGGAAAAGGCGCAACGCTTCAGAGACGTGGTCCAGTGCTTCACCGTATCTCCCCTGTTGATGCAGGAGCCAGCTCATGATCGAATGCGTGTAAGCCTTTTCCGCGGGATCGCCGAGTTCGGCAGCTATCTCGAAAGCACGCCTGATGTGGCTGCCGGCCGCCTCGTACTGGTTCAGATCAGTCAGCGCCCGAGCCAGTTTACGGAGAGTGGTGATTTCTCCGAGCAGGTCTCCGTCCTGCCGTGCGGCATCCACACCAGTGCGCTGGGATGCCGCGATGTCCTGCCAGTGTCCCTGCCGGTCGAGGAAAATATGCATGCAGCAGGGAAGTTGCCATGCGTGAGTGAGGAACGTCGTCCTCTTGGCCTCGGTGACGGCTGCCATCAGCGCGCCCCGTTCCGCGGTGAACCAGGCCAGGGCCCCGCTGTGGGTGGTGAACGTTTCCGGAAGTGCGTCAGGCTGGGCCGGAGCGAGCCGCAGGGGATTCATGTTCGAGGTCAGCACTTGATCCGCGGCATACGCGCTGTGCAGATAGTGGTCGAACATCCTGTGCTGAGCGGCACGGCGTTCGGCCGGGGAGTCGTGGATCTCGGTGAGCTCGGTGGCGAAGAGGCGCAACAGGTCGTGCAGCCCGTAGCGGCCCGGTACGCGTTCCACGACAAGGTTCGCGTTGGCGAGTTCGCCCAGTGCCGTGCGCGCTGTCCGCATCGGGGAGGCGGCGAGAGCGGCGGCTGTCGACACCGCGATGTCGGGCCCCGGATGCAGCGACAGGAGCCGGAAGACCCGGGCGCCGTCGGGCGAGAGGAGCCGGTAGGAACAGGCGAAGGCGGCGCGGGCGTCGGTGGCTCCGCCGTCGCCGGAGAAGGCGTCCAGATTGTCCTGGGACGAGCGGAGTTCGGCGGCGACGGCCGACAGAGCGAAATCCCCGTTGTACTGGATACGGGCGGCCACAAGAGCCAGAGCCAGAGGAAGACGTCCGCACTGCTCGATGATGTCGTCGGCGGCCTCCGGTTCGGCGGACAGGCGCTCGGTGCCTGTCCGCCGGGCCAGCACCGCGTGGGCGTCCGTGCGGGTGGGCGGCTCCAGGCGCAGCGGGCGGGTCCCGGTGGCGATCAGGCCGGGCAGGGTGTTGCGGCTGGTGACCAGGGTCAGGGAGCCGGGTGAGGAGGGCATCAGCGGGCGTACCTGCTCGGTGGCGCCCGCATTCTCCAGGAGTACCAGGACCCGTCGGCCGACCAGCAGACTGCGGTACAGACCCACGAGTGCGTCCATGCCGGTCGGTATGCGGTGCGGTGGCAGTCCCCATGCCTCCAGCATGCCGCTGAGCGCCTCGGCGGGGTTCATGGCCGTCCTCGCGGTATCGAACCCGCGCAGGTCCACATAGAACTGGCCGTCCGGGAACCGGTCGGCCACCGTGTGGGCCCAGTGCACCGCCAGCGTGGTCTTTCCCACCCCCGCCATGCCACTGAGCAGCACAGTCGTGGAGGCTGCGGGCGTCGTGAAGGCTGCGGCCGTCGTGGAGGCTCCGGGCGTCGTGGACGTCACCTCGCCGGCGATGTCCCGCAGCCGGATGAGTTCGGCCTGCCTGCCGGCGAAGACCGCCAGACCGGCGGGCAGCTGGGCGGGCCGGACGAGGGTTTCCTGGACCTCCGGCGCTGTCTCCTGACGCTCCGGCGACGCGCCGCCGGTGCGGGAAGATCCCGCGTCCGGACGCGCGGCACGTGCGACCGCCAGCAGTTCGGCATGCGCCGCCTCGTCCAACCGCAGACCCTGCGCGAGCGCGGCGACCGTCCCACGATGCGGACGGAGACTACGCCCCCGCTCCATATCACCTATCGCGCGCCCCGACACACCCGACGCCTCGGCCAGCTCCTCAAGCGTCAGACCCCGACCCCGCCGCAACTCACGCAACATCCGCCCGAACCGCGTGCCGCTCCCGCCTTCCACCGCACTCCCCTATCCGCACAGCCCACCATATTAGTGGACATTCACGCCCCACTGAACACTCGCTCCGGCAGGACCACCGCCGGCAGGACCGGCCCGTCACACCGGGCCTCACCTTACGATCGCGTCCATGGCCGCCGCCCCTTGAGACAGCTACCGACGCCGCCTCACGCGGTGATCCTGAGCCCGTCGGGCAGGTGGTCAAGGGCGACGCCGGCCGCGCCGGGTCCACAGCGAACGACTCATCGCCGAAAGCAGGAACCCGACACCGCCAGCGGCAGAGCAAACCCCCCAGCGAATCAGCCGCGCACGAAATGCACCCATCCGGAATTTGCCTCTGAGGCAACCCAGCGCACACGGAATCTCACCTGCCGTGAGGATCCTGTAACTCCGCTTTATTCCGGATGACTCGGTTCGGTAATCGCGACTGACTGAAGTTGTCCTCATAAGCAGCGGCGAGGTGTCCCGGCCTCGGCGCCTCGCATGGAGGACTTCATGCCTGAGATCTATTTCCATGTGCGCTGGCCCGATGGTGCGACCCAGCGCTGCTACTCGCCGTCCACCGTAGTCGAGGACTACCTCGCGGTCGGTGTCGAGTACGAACTCTCCGACTTCGTGGAGCGTAGCCGCACGGCACTCGGTATCGCGGGTGAACGAGTGCGGGAGAAGTTCGGCTTCTTCTGCACCGGCGCGTCCGACCAGCTCGCGCACATCGAGCGGACCGCCGCCGCCTACGCTTCCGCCGACGGAGGCGTGGCCGCCAAGGTCACCGTCGAGTCCCTCGTCAACGCCGACGGGAGCAGGCGATGAGCCCGGCGGTACGCCTCGCCGGGGCCCACTACCCGGTGGCCGTGATCGGCGGCGGACAGGCCGGCCTGTCGGTCAGCTACCACCTGCGCCAACGCGGCATCGACCATGTCGTGGTCGAGGCGGAGCGGGTCGGTCACGAGTGGCGTGAGCGACGCTGGGACTCCTTCTGCCTGGTGACCCCGAACTGGCAGTGCAGGCTGCCCGGCTTCCCGTACCGGGGCGACGACCCGGACGGGTTCATGGTCCGTGACGAGATAGTCCAGTACCTGCTGGACTATGTGGCCTTCTTCCGGCCCCCGCTGGTGGAGGGCGTGCCGGTGACCGGGCTGCGACGCGCCATCGACGGCCGCTTCGAACTGACCACCACGGAAGGCACGTTCACCGCCGATCAGGTGGTGGTGGCCACCGGTCCGTACCACACTCCGTCCGTCCCACGGATGGCCGAGCGCCTGCCCGCAGGCGTCACACAGATCCACTCCTCCCGTTACCGCAACGCCGACCAGCTTCCCGACGGCGGTGTCCTGGTCGTCGGTACCGGCCAGTCCGGATGCCAGATCGCCGAGGACCTGCATCTCGCCGGACGGCAGGTGCATCTGGCCGTCGGCGGCGCGCCCCGGGTCGCCCGCTTCTACCGGGGCCGGGACTGTGTGGCCTGGCTGGACGACATGGGTCACTACGCGAAGGGCATCGACGCCTTCGACGATGCCGCCGCCGTCCGGATGCGGGTCAACCACTACGTCACCGGGCGCGACGGCGGCCGCGACATCGACCTGCGGGCCTTCGCCCGGGACGGCATGCGGCTGTACGGGCGGCTGACCGGCATCGACGGTACGGCGCTGGAGTTCGCCGACGATCTGAAGGTCAACCTGGACCGGGCGGACGCGGTGGCCGAGAGCATCAAGGACGCCATCGACGCCCATATCTCCGCACACGGCGTCCAGGCACCCCACGAGGCACGGTACACACCGGTGTGGGAGCCGTCCGGGCACGCGGCCGGACTCGATCTGGCGCAGGCCGGGATCACCTCCGTCGTCTGGTCCACCGGTTTCACCCGCGACCACCGGTGGATCGAGATACCCGCCTTCGACGGCCGTGGCTACCCGATGCACTGGCGCGGCGCCACCAGCACGCCCGGCCTGTACTTCCTGGGCCTGCCCTGGCAGTACTCGTGGGGCTCCGGACGTTTTGAAGCCGTCGGCCGGGACGCCGAGTTCCTCGCGGACCACATCGACGCCGGCCGCCGCCTCGCCGACGTGTGCGGCACGCTCACCGGCGCGCCGGACTTCGTCGCCTCCGCCCTTCCACTGGGCTGACAGGAGCCCCGCATGGTCTTCGACACACGCCGCCGGATGGTCTTCGACGCACACCGCCACATTGGCGTCCTGCCCGCGTATCCCTTCTACGGCGGCCCTCCGGTCAACCCGGACACCACCGCCCGGGCCACCGTCAAGCAGTTCCTCGCCGACCTCGACGCCGAAGGCACCGAACGCGCTCTGGTGATCCCCAACTACGGCGTTCCGGATCCCGCCGTCGCCTTCTCCTTCAACGAGTTGGCGATCGAGGCGGCCCAGAGCGACGACCGGGTCCGCGCCGGGCTGTGGGTCTCGCCGCGCCCGGAGGACAGCGACCGCACCGAGCGGGCCCTCGCCCTGGCGGGAGAGGACGGCGTACGAGCTCTCAAGCTCAGCTTCCTGCTCGGCGGCCGCCCCACCGACCCGGCCTGCCGCCCGCACCTGGACCGTATCTTCCGGACGGCGGAGCGGCACGGACTGGTCGTCCATGTGCACACCTCACCGGGCGCCGCCTCGGACATCGACGAAGTCGGCCACCTGGTGGACTGGTACGCCGGTCACGTCCCCGTCCATCTCGTGCACTTCGGCGGCGGGATGAGCGGCCACATCAAGCTCGTCGGCTCGCGGTTCTTCGACTGGATCGAGTCCGGCAAGCGCGTCTACACCGACCTCTCCTGGGCCATCGGCTTCACACCGCGCTGGCTGGCCCAGGAGATCGAGCGCCGAGGCATCGGCCACGACCGGGTGCTCTTCGCCAGCGACCAGCCGTGGGGCGACTTCACCGGCGAGTACGCCCGGCTCGCCGAAGCGACCGGCGGCGGCGAACTCGGCGAACTCGTCTTCCGCGACACCTTCGCCGCGCTCTACGACTGACCGCCGCCTCGTCACATCCCATACCGAACCCCGTACCGAAACTCCCGACTCACCCAGGAGACAGCCCATGTCCGACACCGCCACCACCACCACGGAACTCACCGAGGTCGAGCAGAAGTCCCTCGGCGAGATCGCCCACCCCTCGCTCCCGGAGGGCTCCAGCATCTACGGCTCCACCAAGGTCTTCCCCGACTACCAGGCCGAGGACGGCGAGACCTACTTCACCCTCGTCCATGGCATCGCCCATGAGTCCTCGGTGTCCTTCGTCGCCGTGCTCCAGGCCACCCGCGCGCTGCGCAAGGGCTTCGAGGCGGCCATCTACTTCTACGGCCCGGGATCGCTCAACTGCCTTGCCACGCGAGGCTTCCCGACCGTGGGCAACTCCGCCTTCCCCGGCGAGCACAACATCAACAACCAGCTCAAGACATTCATCGCAGAAGGCGGCAAGGTCTACTGCTGCCGCTTCGGCCTCTCGCTGCACGGCGCCCGCGAGGAGGACCTGATCGAAGGCGTCATCCCCACCCACCCGCTCGACGTCCAGGACGCGATCATCCACTACGCCCGCAAGGGCGCCATCATCAACTCCACCTACCAGCTCTAAGGGGTACGTCGTGAGCGTTGGCACCGATACGACGAGTACGGCGGTGGACGTGCGGATCATGACCCGCGCCGAGCTCGCTCTGCGCGGCATCCGTCAGGGCGTCGAGGTCGAACGGCCGGACGGCGCGGGCCCCAGCGACGACGGCCATGTCCTCGTCGACGGTGCCAACGCCGCGCTGCCCCGCAACCCCGACAGCCCCTACACGGTCCGCGACGGCAAGGTCTGGCTCGGCGACGAGACCGGGACTCTCACGGACACCGGGCTCTCCCTCACCGCCGTACGACGGCCCAAGTTCTACGACCTGACGACGGCCGACGGCATCCCGTACGAGGAGATAGCCCGTCTGCACGGCTCCGACGTACTCGCCACGACCGTCGTCCAGACCTGCGTCCGCTACGCCGAATCCGACCGCTGCCGGTTCTGCACCATCGAGGAATCCCTGCGCTCCGGTGCGACGGTCGCCGCCAAGACCCCGGCGCAGCTCGCCGAGGTCGCCGAGGCGGCGGTACGGCTGGACGGCGTCAAGCAGATGGTCATGACCACCGGCACCACCGCCGGTCCCGACCGTGGCGCCCGCAACCTGGCGCGGTCGGTCCGGGCGGTGCTGCGGGCGGTGCCGGGCCTGCCCGTCCAGGTGCAGTGCGAACCGCCCGGCGATCTCGCGTGGATCAGCGCGCTGCACGACGCCGGAGCGACGGCCATCGGCATTCACGTCGAGTCCCTCGACGACGAGGTGCGGCGCCGCTGGATGCCCGGCAAGTCGAGCGTGCCGATGGCCGAGTACGAGGCCGCGTGGGACGAGGCGGTGCGGGTCTTCGGGCCCAACCGAGTCTCCACCTATCTGCTCGTGGGCCTCGGCGAGGACCCGGACGAGCTGATCGCGGGCGCCGGAAGGCTGATCGGCCGAGGTGTCTATCCCTTTGTCGTCCCGTTCCGCCCGATGAGCGGCACACTCGCGGCCCGCGACGGAATCAGGGCCCCGAGCGCGGAGGTGCTGCGGTACGTCACCGAAGGCGTCGCGCTGAAGCTGCGCGCGGCCGGGATGAGCGGCGCCGATCAGAAGGCCGGCTGCGCGGCCTGCGGGGCGTGCAGCGTGCTGCGGACGGCGGGCGGGTGAGCTGCGTGTATCTCGACGGATCCGCCGCACAGCCGACGGCCGAGAGCCCGGCCGACATCCTGGCGCTGCTCGGCGACCGCAGCACCCTGGCGCGGCGGCCCGACTTCCGCGTCCAACAGGCCACCTCCACAGGCGAGTTGTCCGACTATCGCCGGCTGCGCCGGGACGCCTTCGTCCATGAGCAGGGACTCTTCGCCGGCCATGACCTGGACGACCGGGACGCCGACGCCCGTACCGTCGTCCTGGTCGCCAAGGACCGGGACGGCACCGTGGTCGGCGGCGTACGCCTCGGACCGGTCGACGACGGTCCCGACCTCGGCTGGTGGCAAGGTGGCCGGCTCGTCGTGGCCCGCCGGGCCGGCCGGCACGGTATCGGCGCGGCGCTGGTACGGGCGGCCTGCGCCCGTGCGGAGGCCGAAGGCGTCCTGCGGTTCGACGCGACCGTCCAGGTCCGTGGCGAGGTGCTCTTCACACGGCTCGGCTGGCGCTCCGTACGCGAGATCACGGTCGCGGACATGCCGCATGTGCTGATGCGATGGCCGATCGGGCGGATCGCGGCGCAGGTGGCGGCCACCAAGTCCGCGCTCGGGCCGCTCCTCGCGGCCTTCCACGGAGCGGCGGGCCTCGTCGACGGCCGGGCCGCGCTCGGCGGCGCCGGGTTCGTCGGCGACGACGGAGCGTCCGTCCCCGGCACGGATGTGATCGCCGCGTGCGACGCGATCGTGCCGTCCATGGTCGAACGCGACCCCGAGTGGGCGGGCTGGTGCTCGGTCCTCGTCAATGTCAATGACCTCGCGGCGATGGGAGCCTCGCCGATCGGTCTGCTCGACGCCGTGGGCGCGAAGGACGCGGCGCACATCCGGCGGATCCTCGCCGGACTCGGCCGGGCCTCGGAGGCATACGGCGTGCCGGTCCTCGGCGGGCACACCCAGCTCGGCGTACCGGCCGCCCTGTCCGTGACGGCGCTGGGCCGCACGGACCGTCCGGTGCCGGGCGGCGGCGGACGGCCCGGACATACGGTACGGCTCACCGCGGACCTCGGCGGCGGCTGGCGCACGGGCTACCGGGGCCGCCAGTGGGACTCGTCCAGCCACCGCCGTACGGACGAACTCCGCGCGATGACCGGAGCGGTGGCCGCCGTCCGGCCCGCCGCGGCGAAGGACGTGTCGATGGCCGGGATCGCCGGGACCCTGGGCATGCTCGCCGAGGCGAGCGGCTGCGGCGCCGTCCTCGACATGGCAGCCGTACCTCGCCCGCGCGGTACGGCGATGGGCGACTGGCTCACGTGCTTCCCCGGCTTCGCGATGCTCACCACGGACGGACCGGGCGCCGCACCGCTGCCCGCCGGGCCCGCCACGGATGCCGTGTGCGGAGAGCTGACCACAGGACAGGGCGTCGGGCTGCGCTGGCCCGACGGAGAGATCACAGAGGCGGTCGCCGGCCCGGTGACCGGAATGGGGACCGCATGAGCACGCTCCGTATGGCGGCCGTCGCGGCCGAGTTCGGCCGGGACCTCGAAGAGGACTTCGCCGTCGCCGAACGACTGATCAAGGAGGCCCGGGCCGAGGGCGTACGGCTGCTCGCCCTGCCGGAGGCCTGCCTGGGCGGCTATCTGCTCAGCCTCGACAACGACACCGAGCTGGACGAGGGCCCGCCGGCGCTCGCGCTCGACGGCCCCGAGGTGCGCCGGCTGGCCGCGCTGGCGGGCGAGTTGACCGTCGTCGCCGGTTACTGCGAGGCGGGCACGGACGGGCAGCGCTACAACAGCGTGGTCTGCGTCAGTGGAGACGGCGTGCTGGGCAATCATCGCAAGGTCCACCAGCCACTGGGCGAGGACGCCAGCTACGCGTCCGGCGACCGCTTCCACGCCTTCGACACTCCGGTCGGCCGGATCGGCATGATGATCTGCTACGACAAGGCATTCCCGGAGTCCGCCCGCGCGCTGGCCCTCGACGGCGCCGAGATCGGCGTGGTCGTCTCCGCCTGGCCGGGCGCGCGCACCCATGCCGCCACCGATCTCGTCAACGACCGCTGGAAGCGCCGCTTCGACCTCTTCGACCGGGCCCGCGCCCTGGAAAACCAGATCGTGTGGGTCTCCGCGAACCAGACAGGTGTCTTCGGGTCGCTACGCTTCGTCGGCAGTGCCAAGGTCGTCGACCCCGGCGGCGAGATCCTCGCCGACACCGGAGTCGGCGCCGGCCTGGCAATCGCCGAACTCGACGTCGCCCAGGCGCTGGAGACCGCTCGCCGCGCCATGGGGCACCTGCGGGACCGGCGTCCGGAGACCTACACGTACGCGGGAGCAGTCAGCAGATGAGAACTGTCCGGATCGCGGCCGCCGCCGCACACTTCGGCCGCGACCTGGAGTTCGACCTCGCCCGTGTCGCCAAACTCATCGACGACGCGCGCCGCTCCGGCGCCGGGCTGCTCGTCCTGCCCGACGCCGCGCTCGGCGGCTATCTGGCGGATCTGCGCCATCCCGACCCCGCGGCCCTCCCTCCGGCCCTGAAGCCGGACGATCCGTTGATCCACCAGGTCGCCCGGCTCGCCGCCGAGATGGTCGTGTGCGTGGGCTACTGCGAGGACGGCGGCGACGAGCGCTACAACGCCGCCGTGTGCGTCAGCGGCGACGGCGTCCTCGGCCGCCACCGCAAGGTGCATCTGCCGGCCGGCGAGGTCGCCGTCTACACGCCCGGCGACGGCTTCGCGGCCTTCGACACCCCGGTCGGCCGGGTCGGCATGCTCATCGACTACGACAAGACGTTCCCCGAGTCCGCCCGCTCCCTGGCCCTGGACGGCGCCGAGATCCTCGCCTGCCTCTCCGCCTGGCCCACCAGCATCACCAACCGCGCTCCGCGCATGGCCCAGGACCGGCAGGCCAAGCTCTTCGACCTGTACGACCAGGCGCGCGCCGCCGAGAACCAGGTCGTCCTCGCCTCCTCCAACCAGACCGGCGCCATGGGCGGCATGCGGTTCCTCGGCCAGTCCAAGGTCGTCGGTCCGGGCGGCGACATCCTCGCCCGGACCTGGGCCAAGGCGGGCCTGGCCGTCGCCGAGGTCGATGTCGCCGCCGAGATAGACCGCGCCCGCCGCGTCCTGCGCCACCTCGACGAGCGCCGTCCCTCCGCGTACCGGGAGATTCCCTCATGAAGATCGCTCTGCTCAGCTACTCCACCAAGCCGCGCGGCGGTGTCGTGCACACGCTCGCGCTCGCGGAAGCGCTGGCCGCGACCGGAGAGGACGTCACCGTCTGGTCGCTGGGACGAGGCGGCGACTCCGGCTTCTTCCGTGAGGTCGCTCCGGACGTGCGCGTACGGATCGTGCCGTTCCCGGAAGGACCCGTGGACGAGACCGT
This sequence comes from Streptomyces sp. AK02-01A, assembly GCF_033795305.1. Taxonomy (NCBI): domain Bacteria; kingdom Bacillati; phylum Actinomycetota; class Actinomycetes; order Kitasatosporales; family Streptomycetaceae; genus Streptomyces; species Streptomyces sp. AK02-01A. The sequence goes on along the minus strand of NZ_JARBAE010000019.1, from coordinate 35,629 downwards.
CGGCGAGCGTATCCTCCGCTCCATCTCCATCCTGCGCGACGCCTTCGATCCGTCCCCGTACGACATCGTCCATGCTCAGGACTGCATCAGCGCCAACGCGGTGGGTCGCTGTATCCGCACCGTCCACCACCTCGACCACTTCACCACGCCCGAACTCGCCGCCTGCCACGAACGGGCCATCGTCGAGCCGTACGCCCATATCTGCGTCTCCCGGTCGGTCGCGGACGAACTCGCCGAGGGCTGGGGCCTGGCGGCCGAGGTGATTCCCAATGGCGTGGCCTACGACCGCTTCGCCTCCACCGGTCCGGCGGCCCGGGACGCCTGGCGCTCCCGTCTCGGCCGCTATGTGCTCACCGTCGGCGGAATCGAACCCCGGAAGGGCTCCCTGGACCTCCTGGAGGCCTACGCGCTCCTGCGCGCCGACCATCCCGGTGTACGGCTGGTGATCGCGGGCGGCGAGACCCTCTTCGACTACCGCGACTACCGCGCCCGCTGGGAAAGCCGCGCCGCGGAACTCGGCGTCGCACCGGACGTCCTCGGCCAGGTCGCCGACGACGATCTTCCGCCGCTCGTCGCCGCCGCGGACGCCTTCGTGTTCCCTTCCGTCAAGGAGGGCTTCGGCCTCGCCGCGATGGAGGCTCTCGCCGCCGGAGTGCCGCTGGTCGTCCGCGACCTGCCCGTCCTGCGCGAGGTGTTCGGCCCCGCCGCCCGCTTCGGCGCCGACCCACGGACCCTGGCCGCCCACCTCGCCGCGGCGCTCACGGACGACGACCCCGATCGCCGTACGGCGGGCCGGGAACTCGCCGCCCGCCATACCTGGGACAGCGCGGCACAGCGCCATCTGGATTTCTACCGCTCATCGCGCTGAACGGCCCGGCGGCCGGAGAGCCGGCGCCTTCCGCACGCTCGCGCCGTGGCAGGCCCTTCCGACCAGTGGGTTTGTCGAGTCGGGCCGAGGCTCAGCCACACTGTGTCGCGACGAGGCAGCACAATCCGGCGTCCTCGTCGCTTTCGGTGAGACGAAAACCGCCTCACCACCGTAACCGCATAGAAGTACGATGGACTGAATGAATATTCACACTGCCTCCTTCGACCACCCCGACGCCGTCCAGCTCAACGGTCGCGTGCAGCTCGAATACGCCGAGCGATACGGGGACGAAGGGGATGTCACTCCACTCGACCCGGTCATGTTCGAGCCGCCGCACGGCCTGTATCTGATCGTCTACGACGACCAGGGCATCCCGGTCGCCACCGGCGGATGGCGCGGCCAGGAAGAGAACGACCACGGGTACGAAGACGGTGACGCCGAGATCAAGCGCATGTACGTCATCCCGGAGGCGCGCGGCCGCGGTCTGTCCCGGCTGATACTGGCCGCTCTGGAGGACGACGCGCGCGCCGCGGGCCGCACCCGGATGGTCCTGGAGACCGGCACCAAACAGCCGGAGGCCATCTCGCTCTACACATCCAGCGGCTATGAGCCCTGCGCCAAGTTCGGCCACTACCGCTTCCATGAGCTCAGCCGCTGCTACGCCAAGCCGCTGACAGCCGCCGCGCCCGGTGCGACACCGAGCGGTCGGCGTCGTACGCGCGTCGGCTGAGGACCGCGCGGTCGACTCGCTCAACTCACCTGTGGAGAGGTGTGGTTGCCTGGAGGAGCCGCCGAAGCTTGGCGATGCCTGGGTCTCGTGTGTGCCTCACCGGTACCGTGGATCGTGTTCAGCACACCCGATTCACCAGGAAGGTTGATGTGCGGCTTGAGCTCTGATAATGCCGCGAGCCGCGAGCCGCGAGCCGCGAGCCGCGAGCCGCGAGCCGCGAGCCGCGAGCCGCGAGCCGCGAGCCGCGAGCCGCGAGCCGCGAGCCGCGAGCCGCGAGCCGCGAGCCGCGAGCCGCTTATCGCGCTGTTGTCGCCGCGCCGGCCGCGGCCTTCGGTGTGACCATGCCTGCTAGCGTCGGCCGGCTTCGCGTGCCTGTCGGGCACGACGCCCAGCGCTGGAGCACATTTCCCGGCGTGAGAACACTCGTCGTGGCCGCACGAACCGTCACGTCCACCGTGCGGGTCCTGGAGACACTGCCCGCTCTCCTGCGTGGCGACAACCGAGTGAACGTCATTTTCGCCCACGACCCCACCTCCGCCTTCAATGACGGCGTACTCGATCTGCTCCGCGACGCCGGGTGCCGGGTCATGCCCTGGTCGCAGTTGGCCGACATCGCGCCCGATCTCATCCTCTCCGCCAGCGAGAACATCGATGTGCCGGAAGGCGACTGCCCGGTGCTCGTACTGCCGCACGGAGTGGGCTTCCAGAAACGGGTACCGGACTCCCGGGCGAACCGGACGCGTCTGTCCGGAGTGGTACCGGACGCATTGCTGGAGTCCGGCCGCGCATGGCTGGCCATTTCGCACCCGGACCAGGAAGAGCAGCTTGTCGCCGCGCATCCCAAGTCCGACGGCCACACGCTGCTGGTGGGAGACCCCGTCTACGACCAGTTGCGTGCCAGTCTGCCGCGAGCCGGCTCCTACCGGCGCGCTCTGTCGGTCCCGGACCGTCAGCGCCTTGTGGTGGTGAGCTCCACCTGGGGACCCACCTCGTTGATGGGCCGGGATCCACAGCTTCCCGCCCGTATCCTCGCCGCCCTGCCCTACGACGAGTACCGTGTGGCCGCGATCATCCATCCCAATGTGTGGTCGGGCCACGGCGCCTGGCAGATCCGCACGCTCCAGGCCGCCGCTCTCGATGCCGGCATGCTGCTGATGCCACCGGTTCACGCCTGGCGGACGGCCCTCGTCGCGGCCGATGTCGTCATCGGCGACCACGGTTCCGTGACACTGTACGGCGCCGCTCTGGGCAAGCCCCTGCTGCTCGCCGCGTTCGGAGATGACGCGGTGGCCGGAACAGCGATCACTCGCCTCAGACGGGCCGCACCGTCCCTCGATCCGTGCGAGGACTTGCGTCAGCAGATCGACTCCACGGCCCGGGAACACACTCCCGAGCGCTACGCGGAGGTCTCAGCCGCCGCCTTCGCCGACCCGGGGCACGCGCTCGCGCGGCTGCGCACCGCCGTGTACGGCCTGATGCGGCTCACTGAGCCGGGCTCTCCTCCGCCGCCCGTACTGGCCCTCGCGCCCGCCGAAGTGTCGTCCACCGCCGTCACCGCCTGGATCGTGGCCACCACCGTGTCCTCCGTCGCCGGACGGCACTCGATCACCGTATGTCGTTATCCGGCTGCCACGTCCGGCGAGGTCGACGAGGGGTCCGGGCCGTTCCTCCATCTCGCGTGTGACGAGGAAGAAAGGGACCAACAGCTCACCGAGAGCGCCTCCGTGCTGCTTCGACGCACTCCTTCTCCCACCACGGTCGCCGCCGGACGGTGGATCCGCGCCACGCTGGGCCGTTTTCCCGGGAGCCGCCTCGCCGCGGCGCCCCTGACCGGTGGCGGCTTCCTTGTGGGGCTGCGCGACGGACGGATCCTGGAAGCGGTGACGACCGAGGACATCGACGATCCAGGCCTGCCTGCGGCGGTGGTCTACGCCTGCCTGCGGTCAGGACTGTCACCTGACGACATCACCGTGACACTCCGGGCCGGCGAACTGCGGGAGGAGGTCGCTCTCCGCCTCCTGCCTCCGGCCCCGCTCGGCTGAAACCAACGCCACCATTCATCGCTGACGCCCGTCACCCGTGTCAGGCAATCGCGTCCAACCGCTTCCGGATCGTCCCCGCCCTCGGGCTGCCGGCCGCCTCGTAGATCTCGAAGGCTCTCCGCAGAGACGTCCGCACGACATCGGCGTCGCCGCCCGTCCGCTCGGTGATGTCGGCCAGGTATTCGAGGACCTGGGCTTCGTAGTGACTCGCGTTCTGTGCGCGCAGTGTGCCGGCCGCCTCTCTCAGCGTACGAATCGCCGCCTCGGCGTCGTCCAGGTGATCGTGGACGACGCCCATGGCGGCCATGGCCCGAGCCGCCATGCGCAGGTCCGCGCGGCCCAGCAGATCCTCGTGCGCTCCGCGCAGGGTCGCCAGTGCCTGGACGTGATCACCGTTGGCGTCCAGAGCGCACCCGAGGAAGTACGCGGCGATGGCCGCCCCGCGCCACTCCTCCGCCTCGGCGTTGAGCTCGATGGACCGCCGGTACGTCTCCACCGCCCGCGCGGTGTCGAAACGGTCCCAGTACCGTCCGAAGAACTCCTGCACGGAAGCGCGCAGCGCCGGATGCCCGGCATGCTCGGCGCGGACGACGGCGGTCTCCAACTCCGCGCGGGCCCGGTCGTATTCGCCGAGGTCCATCAGCGGGCGCGACAGCAGGCTCCGCAGTCGCGCCTCTCCGGCCGGCACACCGGCCTCGGCGGCGGAAGCCGCTCCCAGTTCCAGCGATTCCTTCCAGTCTCCGAGGTATCTGCGATGCAGGAACAGCACCGTGAAACCCTCCGCCAAGGGCCACACGAGTGCGTGGAGTTCCTGGCGGGCGGCCTCGCGCAGCACGGCGAGGATATTGGCGCGTTCAGCCTCCAGCCAGTCCAGCGGTGCCGGGCCGTCGTCGGCGGCGAACGGGTCGGGCGCGTCACTCAACAGGCCCGCCAGATCCGCGATTCGGAGCCGGTCCCCGCGCACCGCCCGGTCCGCGAGCGCGGTAAGGGCCAGATAGTGCGTCGTCACCCGCTCGACCAGAGCACGTTGTCCGATGCCGGGCTCTTCCGCCGCTGCCCGTTCACGGGCGTGCAGACGTACGAGATCGTGGAACCGGAACCGGTCGTCCTGGGTGACGTCGAGGAGGCTCGCCTCCACCAGCGTGTCCACGAGCGGCTCGGCGGCCGAGACATCGATCCCGGCGGCCACGGCCGCGATACTCAGGTCGAACGACCGCCCGGGCAGCCATCCCAGCAGCCGGTAGAGCCGGGCAACGTCAGGCGCCAGATCGCGGTACGCGAGACCAAGTGCGGCAGACATCGAGCGCTCCTCTCCGATGGCCATTCCCGCCAGCCGGCGGGTCTCGTCGGCCAGTTCCGCGGTGAGCTTCTTCATGGTCAGCCGACGAGCGGCAGGAGCTGTCAGCAGACGGGCGGCGACCAGGTGCAGTGCTTTCGGCAGCCCGGCGCACAGGTCGACGAGCTGCTCGGCGGCCTCCCGCTCCGCGGCCACGGCGGCCTCACCACACCGGTCGGCCAGCACCTGTAATCCGGCCTCACGGTCCAGCGGTTCGAGCGGCAGCAGCAGCGCACCGTCCACCGCCAGCTCACGCAGCGTTCTGTTGCTGGTGACCAGCACGGCGCTGCCGGCTCCCTTGGGCACCAAGGACAACGCCTGCGCGGGCTGGTTCACATCATCCAGAACGACGAGGATCCGACGATCGGCGGTTTTGGACAGAAACATGGCGACGCGGTCCGCGAAGGAGGGCGGGATGAAGTCCTCGCTCACTCCAAGTTGTCTCAGGCACACGCGCACAGCCGCCGAGACGTCGCCGCCCGCACCACGTCTGAGGGCCGCGAAATCGACGTAAATCTGACCGTCGGGAAAGCGTCCACGCGCCTGATGAGCCCATTGGCATGCCAGCGCCGTCTTGCCGATGCCGGGAATACCGCTCAGCACGCCAATCCCGACACGCGATCCGCTCCCTGGCACTCCCAGAGTGCTGTCCAGCGACGCGCTGCACGTATCGCGGTCGAAGAACCGCACGGTCAGTGGCGGCACCTGGTCCGGCTTGACCTCAGGACCGCACGACGGTGGAGCCTGGACCTGGAATGTGATGCCACCGTGAACCTCGCCGGCCTGCACGACCGGCCCGTAGACGCTCCCGGACAGATCGTTTCTCATGTGCCGCTCACCGGCCCGGTCGCCAAAGACGTCCGCCATCACGCCACCACCGCGTCCCGCTCGGCCGAAACCGTCTTGTTCACCGCGAGAGCAGCGGCTTCCGGGGACCGCTCACCTCGGTGCACTGCCCCATCGTGTCCGCCGACACCGATCACGTTGCCTGCCATGATCAACTCAATCCGCCCCGCAGCGGACGGCCTCCGGCAGAGAGCACCATCCCCTCACAGCCGGAATCGGCCGGCATTCCCGCCCTCACCGGATGCCACACCGCCGCCAACTCACCTTCCATGGCTTTCCCTTCACCCTGCGTTTCGTTGCGGGCAGTCAATCCCACCGTAGAGAGATCACCCAAGCTTGGACAGTCCATCCCGGGCGACGCGCGCCGCACCCGGCCCATCCTCGCCCGGCCGGGCTCCGATCGCACCCTCATCGGAGAACACAGCCGCGCCGCCGTGCGGCTCTTCGCGGAGTGGCTCGTGAGACACGCTCTCGCCGCAGGCCCGACCCCGGCCGTACATGGAGGTGGGATACGCTCAGCAAAGTGACCATGGCACGTCCCGTGCGGCGGCTTTCTGATACCGAGCCGGCCGGGACACCCACCCGTCGAACACCTCCCTCCACACAGGTCCGGGACGCCGTCGAATCACTCAGACGACCACCACCCGGGGTTTTACGTCCGATCGGACGGTCGAACGGACGCGGAGCGACGGCCGTGTACAAGACGAGCATGTTTCCCGAGAAGGTGGCGATATGACCGGACTATGCCCTTTTCCCTTCGCTGTCGGTGCTGAGACACAACCTCCTCCGGAGTACGCGGAGACCCAGGCCGAGCCGGGCCTGCGCCGGGCCTGCGCCGGGTAAAGATCGCCGGAGGACGGGAAGCCCTTCTGGTCACCCGTTACAGCGACGTCAAGTTCGTCCTCGCCGACCAGCGTTTCAGCCGGCTCGCCTACAGCAAGATCGCCATGGCGGGCGTCCCCAGAGAGTCACTGCCGCTGGTGACCACCGACCCTCCCGACCACACCCGGCGCCGGTCCGCCGTCGCGCACGCCTTCACAGCGCACCGCGTGCGGTCGATGCGGGCACTGGTCGAGGAGGTGGTCGCCGAGGCCGTCAGCGATCTGGCCGCCGGGCCCAAGCCGGTGGACCTCGTCGAGCGTTTCGCCCGGCCGATCACCATGGTGATCATGTGCCGGGTGCTCGGCCTGCCGGAGAAGGACCAGGATCGCTTCGAACACTGGGGCAATCTCACCGTCTCCGCCGGCCGTTATCCGATGGGCGAGATGATCAAGGCTCATCAGGAGATGCACGAGTACTTCGACCGCCTCGTGACCGAGCGGCAGGAGGCTATCGACCGCGGTCGTCCCACGGACGACGTACTGAGCCAGATGCTGGTCAGCACCCATCCGGACCGGCAGGTGAGCCGGGCCGAGACGGTGTCGCAGATCTCCGGAATCTTCTACGCCGGTTACGAGAGCACCAGCAGTCAGATGGGCTCGGCCGTCTTCGAACTGCCGCGCAGGCCCGAAGTCGCCAACGAGTTGCGCACTCGGCCGGACCGCGCGGTACCGATCGTGGAGGAGCTGCTGCGCTATCTCACCATCGCGGAGAACGGCGGCATGCACCATGTGGCGACCGAGGACATCACACTGCCTGACGGCTCCCTCGTACGGAGCGGCGAGATCGTCATCCCGATCCCGGACGCAACGGCACCCGCGTTGCCGGGACTCCGTCGAAGAGGACGCTCCAGCGAGGACTGACTCCGTTGACATGCAGCAGGGCCAACGCGGTGAGCAGCGTGCTTTCCTCGTCCCGGTCACCGCGCAGCACGGGCACCGTCACGATCTCGTCGCCCAGGTTGTTCTGTGCGAGCGCCGAGAGCGTGCTGTCCGGGCCCAGCTCCACGAACAGGCTCGCTCCGGAGTCATGGAGAGCATGGAGAGCGTCGGCGAACCGTACCGCTTCGCGTGCGTGCCGCACCCAGTACTCGGGAGTCCGCCAGCTCTCGCCCACCGGCCCGCCGGTCAGGGCCGACACCATGGGTATCGAGGCCTGGCCGAACCGGAGTCCGGCGACGACCTGCCGGAAGCGGTCCAGGATCGGGTCCATCAGTGGTGAATGGAAGGCGTGGCTGACCCGCAGCCGGTGTGTCCTGCGGCCCTGGGCGGCCAGGACGGCCGCCACTCGCTCGACCTCGTCCTCGGTTCCCGCGAGGACCACCGGCGAGGGACCGTTGACCGCCGCGAGCGATACATTCTCCAGGTCCTCGACGAGTGGACCGGCCTCGGCTTCACCGGCTTCGACCGCGACCATCGCACCGCCGGCGGGAAGGGACTGCATCAGACGGCCCCGTGCCGCCACGAGCGCGCACGCGTCGTCGAGCGAGAAACACGCCTGAGACATGGGCGGCGGCGATCTCACCGATGGAATGGCCCGCCACGAAGTCCGGAGTGATTCCCCAGGACTCGACGAGGCGGAAGAGGGACACTTCGAGGGCGAACAGCGCGGGCTGCGCGAACCGGGTCCGGTTCAGCTTCTCGGCCGGTCCGGTGAACATCAGGTCACGCAGCGCCGAAAGTTCGGTGTCACAGCTCGCGAGGGCGGCGAGAACGTCGTCCAGTGCGGCGGCGAACGCCGGGTGGCGGGTGTAGAGCTCCTGTCCCATGCCGACTCGCTGGCTGCCCTGACCGGCGAACAGGAAGGCGCTGGTGGCGGTGGCCGATTCGGCGGTGGTGCCTTCGGCCACTCCGGGCGCGTACCCGCTGTCGGCGAAGGCGCGCAGCCGGCCGACGAGTTCGTCGCGGTCCCTGCCCACGACCGTCAGGCGGTGGTCGAAGTGGGTGCGTGACCGGGCCAGTGAGACAGCGATGTCGGTGTGCCGGACGTCAGGGTGGGTGTCGGCGTACGCGAGGAGCGCGGCGGCCTGGGCACGGGCGGCGGCCTGGGTTTTTCCGGAGATCGTCCAGAGTGCGGGGACGGTCCGCTCGGGGATGGCTGTGTCGGGTGTGCTTTCCGGTGCCGTGCTTTCCGCTGCGCCGGACACGACGACATGGCAGTTGGTGCCGCCCATGCCGAAGGAGGACACTCCGGCCAGTAAGGGCCGGTCCGGCTCCGGCCAGGGCTGTGCGGCCGTGACGACCCGGAGGTTCCAGTCGTCGAACCGGATCCGTGGGTTGGGCTGCTCGAAGTTGAGGCTGGGCGGCAGCTTCCGGTGTTTGACGGCGAGAGCTGTTTTGACCAGCCCCACGATGCCGGCGGCACCTTCCAGATGGCCGACGTTCGTCTTCGCCGAGCCGACCAGAAGCGGGGCTCCGGCCGCCCGTCCGGTGCCGGGTACGGCTCCGAGCGCCGAAGCCTCGATCGGGTCACCCACCGCGGTGCCCGTGCCGTGCAGTTCGATGTACTGCACGTCCACGGGGTCGATGTCCGCGTTCCGGTAGGCGGCGGCCAGTACGGCTTGCTGAGCCCGCGCGTTCCGGAACTCCCGGCGCCGAGACTGAGCAAGGCGTAGTCGTCCCACATCGCGCCGACGAAGACACCGGCCAGCTCACCGCGTCACGGAGCTGGCGAAGCGTTACGTCGACCGCATGCTGAGCTTCGACGGCGAGTGTGACTTCGTCACGGACATCGCTTTCCATTTCCCGCTTTACGTCATCCTGTCCCTGCTCGGTCTGCCCGAATCCGACTTCCCGCGCCTCCTCTCACTGACCCAGGAACTGTTCGGAAACGCCGACGCGGAGTCGGGCCGTGGCCGCGATCCCAGGACTTCATCGCCGTACAACAGGACCTGTTCGCCTACTTCGACCAACTGACGGCGGATCGGCGTGCCACACCCACCGAGGACTTGGCGTCGGCCATCGCCAACGCCCGTGTCAATGGAGAGCATCTGTCCGACTTCGACGCGGGCTCGTACTACATCCTCATCGCCACGGCCGGCCCGACGCGACCAGCGCCACCATCGCGGGCGGACTCCAGGCGCTCATGGAGAATCCCGGACAACTGGCGCGTCTGAAGGACGATCTCGGTCTGCTGCCGTCCGCGGTCGACGAGATGGTCCGCTGGGTCACACCGATCAAGTGCTTCCTGTGTACGGCCGTCAAGGACTACGAACTGCGAGGCGTCACCATCCGCAAGGGCGACGCCCTGCTCCTGTCCTATCCTTCGGCCAACAGGGACGAGGACCTCTTCGAGGATCCTTTCCTTTTCGCTGTGGCCCGCACTCCCAACCGGCATCTGGCCTTCGGATTCGGTGTGCACTACTGCCTGGGCGCCGCCCTCGCCAAGATGAAGACCAACGCGTTCTTCGCCTAGTTGCTTCCCCGGCTGGACTCCATCGAGGCCGCGGGCGCACCGGAACTCTCCGCCACGAACTTCATCGGCGGCCTCAAGCACCTTCCATGCCGTCGTCGTCCCGCTTGTGCACATTTTCGTCGCGGTAACTCGACGGGGCCCTGCGGCCGGACGCGAATATACGGACCGGAGAGTATCCCGCGTCCTTTCAAGGCGCCGAGTGACCTCGAACGCAAGCACCGCGCCCATGCTGTGACCGAAGAATGCCGTCGGCAGATCGAGCCATGGCTTCAGCTCCTCGGCGATGACGTCGGCGTACTCGGCGATAGTGTCGATGCGCCTGTCCTGACGGCGGTCCTGGCGGCCCGGATACTGCAACGAAAGGACATCGACGCCCGGCGAGAGCTTTTGGGACATCGGGAAATAGAAGGGAGCCGAACCACCGGCGTGCGGAAAGCAGACGAGACGCACTCGGGCTTCTTCCGACGGATGGAACCGACGTATCCAGTTGCCGTTTTCGCGCTGTTCACCCACTGGTTGAATTTCTTTCCCTTGAGGCCCCGTACAACTGCCCGTCCGCATCCGGTCGTCCATGATCGCTGTTGACCGCGTCATGTTTAGCACAGCGGATGAACCAGGGGGCACCCCTAATTCCACCAGGTCCAGGCACCGCAGGGCGTTTCGACGAATTCACACCCATGAAGCAACGGAACGGTTTATCCAGGCGCGAAAAACCTTTACACTGCTTTTACCTGAGGCTCTTGCCGGCGTGCGTACCGCCAAACTCAAGGTGTACAAGAAGAAGCGACAGCGGTCACACCGCGTTCTACGCGCGATGCGTACCGGATCCGCCCCGATTGCCACCCAACAGATGACCGACCAGTAAATTTCCCGAGCCCGGAGAATTTACAAACCGGAAATCAGTACGCCAGGAGCACATTGCGAAAGACCCAGGAAAGACAGTTCACCGGCCACCCTCCCGTGCGGCCGACGCGACAGACACCCCTATTGCCGCAGTCCGTGCAATTACCGTCCCGTTGGCTGGATTCCTCCTGATCGTCCGCCAGATCCGCCCGGCGGACCGCTTCCGAGACACCGCCGCAGGGCGGTCCGGGCCGGCGGCACCGACCGGGAGGTGGCCGCCGACTCGTTCAGCGGGGTCAGTACCGTGAAACAGCACGTCATGCCCGTCCGCTCATGCTCACCATCCGCCAGCGCCAGGACCTGCCGGTCAGTTGGGACTCCGATGCCCCCCGTACCACCCGAACAGCCGCCCATGTCCGCCACGCCAGGAACAACTGGCGGTCGTCTGCTCGCCGTCAGCGACCTGCATGTCGGCATGGCCGACAACCGGCCGATCACCGAATCCCTGCGCCCCGGCGCCGACGAGGACTGGCTGATTGTCGCGGGCGACGTCGGTGAACTGACGGCCGACATCGAGTGGGCACTGCGCCTGCTCAGGGAGCGGTTCGCGAAGGTCGTGTGGGCCCCGGGCAATCACGAGTTGTGGTCGCCCCGTGAGGACACGGTCCAGTTCCGGGGCGAGCGGCGCTACCGGCACCTCGTCGAGCTGTGCCGTGGCCTGGGCGTCGTCACACCGGAGGACCCGTACCCCGTGTGGCAAGGTCCCGGCGGACCGGTCGCGGTCGCGCCGCTGTTCATCGGATACGACTACAGCTTCCTCACGCCCGGCACAACGACGAAGGAGGAGTCGCTCGCCAAGGCACACGAGGCGGGTGTCGTCTGCACCGACGAGTATCTGCTGCACCCCGACCCGTATCCGACACGGGACGCCTGGTGCCGGGCACGGGTCGCCGAGACCGAGCGCCGGCTCGCGGCACACGATCCCGCCGTCCCGCTGGTACTGGTCAACCACTATCCGCTGGTACGTACTCCCATGGACGTCCTGTGGCATCCGGAGTTCGCGCAGTGGTGCGGCACCGAACTGACCGCGGACTGGCATCTGCGCTTCAACACCGCGGCGATGGTCTACGGACATCTGCACATCCCCAGGACCACCTGGTACGACGGCATCCGCTTCGAGGAGGTGTCGGTCGGCTATCCGCGCGAATGGCGCCGCCGGGGCCATCCGCGCGGTCTGCTGCGGCAGATCCTGCCGTATGTGCCGGAGACGGGACGGACCGCGTCGGCCACGCCCGCCGGCTCCCGCGCCGGAAAGGCGGACCGGGCATGATCGCGGATCTGATGCCGTCGACGGCCGCCTGCGCCGAGGCGTTCGAGGACAGCGGTGAGGAAGACGCTCTCTTTCCCGAGGAGCGGGCACTGCTCGGCAGGTCGGTGGAGAAGCGGCGGCGCGAGTTCGCCACCGTACGGGCCTGCGCGCGCCGGGCGCTGGCCGACCTCGGACTGCCGCCCGCGCCGGTGCTGCCCGGCGTGCGCAACGCGCCGCGGTGGCCCGACGGAGTGGTCGGCAGCATGACGCACTGCGACGGCTACCGCGCGGCGGTGCTGGCACGCTCGGCGGATCTGCTCGCCATAGGCATCGACGCCGAGCCCGACCTGCCGCTGCCCGGCGGAGTGCGGGACAGCATCGCGCTGCCGGCAGAGCAGGCATGGCTGCGGCGTGCCGACGCGCGCCGGCAGCCCGGCCCCGCGCACTGGGACCGGCTGTTGTTCAGCGCCAAGGAAGCCGTATACAAGACGTGGTATCCGATGATGCGCACGGAACTGGATTTCGGTGATGCCGAGATCACCTTCGGAGTGGACGAGTTCCCGGCGTCGGCGGAGAGCACCACCGGCACCTTCGACGCCAGACTCCTGCGTCCGGCGCGCGGACCGCACGGCAGGGACGTCACCGCGTTCACCGGTCGCTGGGCGGCCGGGCGCGGCCTTCTCGTCACCGCGATCGCGTACACCGCCTTCTCGCCCTCCGTACCGCCAGTCGCCTCCGGACGTTCCCACCCCGTCTGACCGGAGACCGGTTGTCCAGGGTGGATAGGGGTTGTCCGGGCGATCCTCGAAAAATAGCGTGATCCGGGCGTCGGCACGAGGAGCCTGGCTCCGCCTCGCCGGGAACCCCCGATGTCGCGACACCGCTGCCGACTCGGCCCGAGAGGTTCCCCTCATGACGTCAGCCACCCTGCCTCCGATAACGATGCTCGTGCCTGACTTCCCGTTCTCCTACGAGAGATGGCTGCGTCATCCGGCCGGACTCGGCACGCTGCCGCCGCACAGGGCCGGTACCCCTGTCGCGGTGGTCGGCGGCGGAATCGCGGGGCTCACCGCCGCGTACGAACTGATGCGGCTGGGACTGCGGCCCGTCGTCTACGAGGCGGAGCAGCTCGGCGGCCGGATGCGGTCCATTCCTTTTCCCGGCAATCCCGAATATGTGGCGGAGATGGGAGCCATGCGCTTTCCCGTCTCCGCCCGCGCGCTGTTCCACTACATCGACACACTCGGTCTGCCCACCCGTCCCTTTCCCAACCCGCTGGCGCCGAGCACCCCGAGCACCCTCATCGACCTGGGCGGCACCGAGGTCCGGGGACGCACACCGGACGATCTGCCCGGTGTCTACCAGGAGGTCGCCGACGCCTGGGACAAGGCGTTGCAGGAACGCGCCGAGCTGTCGACCATGAAGGACGCCATCCGGCAACGTGACGTCGAGACCCTCAAGTCCGTCTGGAACCGGCTGGTCCGGGAGTACGACGACCAGTCCTTCTACGGATTCCTCGCCACCACACCCGCCTTCCGGTCGTTCCGCCAGCGCGAGATCTTCGGCCAGGTCGGTTTCGGCACCGGCGGCTGGGACACCGACTTTCCCAACTCGGTCCTGGAGATCCTGCGCGTCGTCTGCACCGAGGCCGACGACAACCACGTCAGCATTGTCGGCGGCTCGCAGCAGGTGCCGCGCGGGCTGTGGAAGCACGCACCCGAGACGCTCGCGCACTGGCCGGCCGGCACGTCTCTCGCCTCGCTGCACGGCGGGACCGCCCGGCCCGCCGTGACCCGGCTGCGGCGTACCGCCGGCGGTATCCGTGTCGAGGACGGGGACGGCGCGAGCGAGGAGTTTCCCGCGGTCGTCTTCAGCCCGCACGTGTGGACGCTGCTGAGCCGGATCGACTGCGATCCGGCGCTGCTGCCCTCGTCACACTGGACCGCGGTCGAACGGACCCACTACATGGGCGCTTCGAAGCTGTTCGTGGTCCGTCGGCACGCCGGCGCTCGGCGAGCGCGTCGAGATACGCGTTGGCCGCGGCGTAGTTGGCCTGTCCCGCCGCGCCCAGTGTGCCGGCGACGGACGAGAAGAGGACGAACGCCGAGAGGTCCAGGCCGCGTTCACGCGTGAGTTGGTCGAGGACGGCGGCCGTGCCCGCTTTGGCGCGCAGTGTGGTTTCGATCCGTTCCGGCGTCATGGCGTCGAGGACGCCGTCGTCCAGTACGCCGGCGGCATGGACGACGGCCGTCAGTGGATGCTCGTCCGGCAGCGAGTCCAGCAGACCGGCCAACGCCTCCCGATCAGCCACATCACACGCCGCGACCGTCACCTCCACACCCAGACCCCTCAGCTCCTCCCGCAACACCACCGCACCCGGAGCCTCCAGCCCACGACGACTCACCAACACCAGACGCTCCGCACCACAACCCGCCAACCACCGAGCCACCCAACGCACCCGTACCACCCGTAACCAACACACTCCCCCGCACACACCAACCACCCGCACGGCCCTCACCACCCACCGCCCGCACCAGCCGCCGAACGAAGACACCGGAGGCCCGGACGGCGATCTGGTCCTCGCCGCCCGTGCCCGACAGCGCCGAGGCGAGACGGTCGGCGGTCGGCCCGTCGAAAGTCTCCGGCAGATCGATCAGACCGCCCCAGCGCTCCGGGTGCTCCAGGGCCACCGTGCGTCCGAGGCCCCAGAGCTGCGCCTGGTCCGGGTCGACCGTGCTGACTCCCTCGCTCGCGGGCAAACTGTTCCGCGCGCGGACGCCGGAACCCGCTCCGCTGACGGGACGGGAGTGTGAGGTGCTGCGCCTGGTCAGCCGCGGACACACCAACGCCGAGATCGGCAGGGAGCTGTTCATCGGCGAGGCCACGGTCAAGACGCATCTGCTTCGGACGTTCAAGAAACTCGGCGTCTCCGACCGTACGTCCGCCGTGATGACGGCGCTGGAACGCGGCCTGCTGAGCTGAGCGGACGCGGCCCATGCGCCGTTGTCTCACGGTGACGGTGTCTTACGCGGCGCCGCGTGGCACCGCGGCGCGCAGAGCTGCCGAAGCGGCTCCGACGATCGCGTCGCCATGCCCAAAACATGCCACCTCCGCGTCGAGGCGGCTCAGGACCCGCAGCGACTCCAGCGCGCGGGATCGGTCCATGTTGAACACTCCGAGCATGGTCCTGCCTTCCACGTTCGCCACGGCATCGCCCAGGAAGAGCACTCCGAACACGGGCAAATGCACCGCGGAGCTGCCCGGAGTGTGACCGGGGGCCGCGACCACACGTGCTCCGCCGCCGAACGGAAGCACGTCCGCGTCCTCGAACTCGTGGTCCACCCGCACCGGTGGCGCCGCAGGCAACTGCGGCTTGCCTTCGAACAGCGCACGCTCCCACTCGGGCGCGTCTGTGAACACCGGCGGAGGAGCCGGTGCCTCGCCTCGGATGACCGCGGCGTCCGCCTGATGCGCGAACACCTCGATCCCGCCCCACGCGGCGATCTCGGCGGCGCCGCCGACGTGGTCCTCGTGGAAGTGTGTGAGCACAACTCGTCGCAGATCACCGGGTTTCGCGCCGATTCCGCGCAGGGCGTCGGCGACTGCAGGACCGGCTCCCGCGATCCCGGAGTCGATCAATGTGAACCCGTCGTCGTCGCGCCACAGATACGCCTGCCCGACCTCGAAACGAAGCAGATGCAGTCGCGGCAACAGCTCAACAATCTCCATATGTCGAATCTAAAGGCTGTCCCGTAATCCCGGGTGGGTCACGCGGTGTCAGATGCGGTGGATCGCAAGGCGGAGAGGCGTCGCCATACTGGGCGTATGAGGACGTTCCGACAACGCGGCGAGGTGCCGTAGCCGTCGTCGCGCGCCTGCCTGTGCTTACGGGACAGCCCCGAGGCGCCGTCAACATCGCTCACGCACTGGTTCGCCGTCAGCACAAACACCGCGCGGCACAGTGTGGGATCACACCGGAGGTGCCCTGACAACTCCGGCGAGATCCACACCGCCAAGACGGTCCGGCGGGACTCGTTCAGGCTCAGTGGTTCCTGGTAACTGACTGCCGGGAACGGGAAGTTGCCGGAGTACAGACTGCCGAGGACGAAGACCGTGTCGCCATCGCTGCCGGGCGTCCCGGCAGCCCGCAGTCGGGGTTGAAGTGGACGACGATGTCCGAGCCGGACAGATTGGTCGCGGAACGCGCCGCTTGCGGGACGGCCCTCAGGCCTGCTCGGCAGCGGCGAAGAATTCGACCATGCTGTGCGGGGCGTTGTCGCCGAAGCGGATCTTCAGGATTTCGGTGGCCTCCGCGGCGGCTTGGGCACTGCGCGGGAACAGCGCCGTCTCGTAGGCGGTCAGGGCGGCCTCGGTGTCGTCGGGGTGGGCGGCGATGGCCTGGGCGAGTTCGACGCCGTCGAACATGGCGACGTTGGCGCCTTCGCCGGAGGGTGGCATCAGGTGGGCGGCGTCGCCGAGGAGGGTCACGCCGGGCACGCGGTCCCACCGGTGGTCGATGGGCAGGGTATTGAGGGTCCGCAGGACCGGCGGGTCTCGCCATCCGTGATCAGCACCGTAAGCTCCGGGGCCCAGGAGGAGGTGCGGACCGCCGGCCGGGCGGTGTGTCGAGATCGTGGACGATGTGCCCGCTCAGGGTTGTTTGCTACAGCGCTATTTCGGCCTTGTGGCAGGAGTGGCCGATTGCTGGTGCCGAGGCCGATTCACTGATCAAACTGAGGCCCGTACGTCTGTGCGTACGCTCCGTCACCCCAGAAAGCTCTCCTGCGCCATGAGCACGTCCCTCAGAACCAGCACTCCCGGCCTCTCTCCCGAGGAGAGGAGGGAGCGCTCATGGTCCGCTATGTGATGCGCAAGTCGGCCGGCTGGTTGCTGATGATCGTGGTCGCGACCAACGCCACGTACTTCCTTGCCAGTTGGTTTCTGGACCCTCGGTCGAACTTCAAGGAGCTGCGGCCCGTCCGCACCGAGATCCAGATCGACCGCGCCCTCGCGCCGTACAACCTGGACCCGCGGGTGCCACTGGCCCATCGGTGGTGGGACTGGTTCACCTCGGTGACCCTCCACTTCGACTGGGGCAGGTCTCCCACGGGCGTCTCTGTCAACGGCGAGGTCGGCTACCGGTCACTCGTCAGCGCGGAACTGGTCGTCATCGCAACGGTTCTGTCGGTCGTGATCGGCGTCATGGTGGGCGTGTACACCGCGTCTCGACAGTACGGCTGGGCCGACCGGATCTCACAGGCCGTGTCCGTCGCACTGTTCAACATCCCGACGTCCGTCGCCGCGCTCGCCGTGGTCTTCGTCGCCGTCTGGCTGAACCAGCACGCCGGGCTGCACTTCCTCTACGTCGCCGGGGAGAACTCACCGAATGTCGAAGGACTGCTCCCGACGATCGGTGACCGTCTCCTTCATCTGATCCTGCCCACTCTGACCCTGACTCTGATGGGTTACGTCGGCTATCACCTGACGCAGCGCTCATTGCTGCTCGACACCATCAACGCCGACTTCGTGCGTACTGCCCAGGCCACCGGCCTCACCCGGACCAAGGCGGTCCGTCGGCACGCACTGCGGGCCGCGCTGATCCCGACGGCGACCTCCGTGGCGTTCAGTGTGCCGGCCCTCTTCACCGGCGCCGTCATCACCGAGACCATCTTCGGCTGGAACGGCATGGGCCGCTACTTCGTGCAGACCATCAGCAAGAACGATGTGCACGGCACGGTCGCGACGGCTGCCTTCGCCGCCGCCCTCACCGCGGTCGGCGCGATCCTCGCGGACATCGCCACGGTCTTCCTCGACCCGAGAGTGAGGGTGAGCTGACATGACCTCGGATCTGACGACAGGCCTGACGACAGACGTGACCGCGGCCCAGGCGCCTGACGCGAAGCTCCCACTGCCGAAGGACCGGCAGCACATCGGCCTCGGCCGGCTCTACCTGCGGCGTTTCCTGCGCAACCGCCTCGCCGTCGTCGGTGTCGTGATCTTCGTGCTGCTGGTGCTGTTCAGTGTGTTCGGCGGCCGGTTCACGTCCTACGCGTACTCCGACGCCGACTTCGCCGCACTCACCCAGCCGCCGAGCGGCGCCCACTGGTTCGGCACGAACCAGGGTGGCAACGACATCTACGCCTCCGTCGTGCACGGACTCCAGCGCTCGCTGATGATCGCGGTGAGCGTCTCGGTCCTCACCGTCGTCGTCGCCGCGGTCATCGGCTCCAGCGCGGCGTACTTCGGTGGCCGGGTCGAGAAGCTGACGCTCGCCGTCATCCACTTCCTGCTGATCGTCCCCTCGTTCCTCATCCTCGCCCTGGTCTCCCACCGCCTCGCCGGCGACTGGCGGGTCCTCATCGTCGTGCTGACGGTGTTCGGCTGGATGCAGACCGCCCGGGTCATCTGGTCGGTCTCGACCTCACTGCGTGAACGGGACTATGTGGCGGCGGCCGAGTTCATGGGAGTGAGCCCGCAGCGCATCATCATGCGTCACATCATCCCCAACCTCGGCTCACTGCTGATCGTCAACCTGACACTCGGAGTCGTCGCGACCGTGCTCAGCGAGACCGCTCTGTCCTTCCTCGGGTTCGGCGTCCAGCCCCCGGATGTCTCCCTCGGCACCATGCTCGCGGACGGCGCGAGCACCATCACCAGCGCTCCCTGGCTCTTCGCCTTCCCAGCGGGCCTGGTCGTCCTGCTCACCGTGTCGATGACCTTTGTCGGTGACGGGCTGCGCGACGCCCTCGACCCGACATCCGTGACCGGCGCGGCCGGAGGCCGACGATGACACTCACCACGACTCTGCCGGGCCCCGCCCTGTCCACCGGTGACACTCCCGTGCTGTCCGTACGGGACCTGCGGATCTCCTTCCCCTCCGAGGCCGGACCTGTCGACGCGGTACGCGGCGTGAGCTTCGACCTCCTGCCCGGCCGGACCCTCGGCATCGTCGGTGAGTCCGGCTCGGGCAAGTCGGCCACCGCGATGGGCCTCATGGGCCTGCTGCCGCCGTCCGCCGTCCTGTCGGGGCAGGTGCTGGTCGGCGGGCACGATCTGGTCGGCCTCGGCGACAAGGAACTCTCGCGGGTACGGGGCAACACCATCGGCATGGTCTTCCAGGACCCGCTGTCCGCGCTCACTCCCATCTTCTCGGTGGGAAGGCTGCTGTCCGACGCCCTGCGGGTCCACCAGGACCTCACGAGGCGGGCGGCCTGGGAGCAGGCAGTCGAACTGCTGGATCTCGTCGGCATATCCGACCCACGCGACCGCGCCAAGTCCTTCCCGCACGAGTTCTCCGGCGGCATGCGCCAGCGCGTCGTCATCGCCATGGCGATCGCCAACAAGCCGTCCGTCCTCGTCGCCGACGAACCCACGACCGCGCTCGATGTCACCGTGCAGGCCCAGATCCTCGACGTCCTGCGCGTGGCGCAGACCGAGACCGGCGCCGGCCTGGTCCTCATCACGCACGACCTCGGGGTCGTCGCGGGACACGCGGACGAGATCGCCGTCATGTACGCGGGCCGGTTCGTGGAGCGGGCGGGCGTCGAGGAGCTGTTCCGTCGGCCGACGATGCCCTACACCGCGCGACTGCTCGCCGCCGTGCCGTCCGTGGACAGCGGGGTCCACCGGCCCCTCGTCCCGATCGGCGGCGAACCGCCCTCCCTCGTGACTCTCCCGGCCGGCTGCCCGTTCGCGAACCGCTGCGCCGTCGCCCTCGACGCCTGCCGCGCCGCCGAACCCGAGCTGCGCGAGATCACCGGGCACGGGCATGTGGCCTGCCTGCGCGCCGAGGAGGTGGCCGACGGATCACTCGACCCCGCAGGCGACGCCGTGCCCGCCGACCGGCGGACCGGAACGGCCCGCGCCGAGGCCGGCGACATCGTGCTGCGAGTCGAGGACCTCGTCAAGACGTTCCCGGTCACCAAGGGCGTCCTCCTCAAACGCCGGGTCGGCACGCTGCACGCCGTGAATCGGGTCAGCTTCGAGCTGCGCGCCGGAGAGACTCTCGGCCTGGTGGGCGAATCCGGCAGCGGCAAGACCACGACCCTGCTGGAGATCCTCCGGCTCAAGCGGCCCGAAGGCGGACGGATCGAGATCGCCGGCACCGACGTCGGCACGGTCGGCTCCGCCGCACGGGCAGGAGAGTTGCGGCGCGACGTACAGATCGTCATGCAGGACCCGTTGGGCGCCCTGGACCCGCGGCTGCCCGTCTTCCAGCTCATCGCCGAACCGCTCCAGGCCATCGGGCGAGGCCGCGAGGAGATCCGCTCCCGCATCAGCGAACTGCTCGCACTGGTCGGCCTGGACGCCTCGTTGAGCGACCGGTTCCCGGCCGCACTGTCCGGCGGCCAACGCCAGCGCGTCGGTATCGCCCGCGCCCTCGCGACCGCGCCCAAGCTCCTCGCCCTCGACGAACCGCTCTCGGCCCTCGACATGTCGGTGCAGGCCGGAGTCATCAATCTGCTCGCGCGGCTCCAGCGCGAACTCGGCCTCGCCTACCTCGTCGTCGCCCACGACCTGGCCGTCGTCCGGTACATCTCCGACCGGATCGCGGTGATGTATCTGGGCCACGTCGTCGAGACCGGGAACACCGAGACGATCTTCTCCGACCCCAGACATCCGTACACCAAAGCGCTGCTGTCGGCGATTCCTGTACCCGACCCGGAACGGGAGCGCACCCGCGAACGCGTCGTCCTGGAGGGCGAGCAGCCGAGCGCCGCGCGGCTGCCCCAGGGCTGTGTCTTCGTCGACCGCTGTCCTCTGTACCGAGCCGTCGGCGAGGACGTGCGCCGGCGCTGTCGTACGGAACGTCCCCTACCGGCCCAGGTGACCGGTCGTCCCGATCATCTGTTCGCCTGTCACGCCGGCTGAGCCGGCCGCGCCCCCCGAGGCCCGCCGGCCTGTCCGGCCCTCTCCCGGTCCATCACCGGGCTTCCATCTGTCCGCGTTGCTCCACTGAACCAGAAGGAACCACTCCGCCATGCGCGCAAGACTGGCCCTCCCTGTCGCCCTCGTCGCCGCCGTCGCTGTCGCCGCCACCGCGTGCGACTCCTCCTCCGGGAAGAACGCGGCCACCGGCCCGGACAAGAAGGACGTGCCCAAGGCCGCCTCGGCCGCCGCCGACTACGACCCCCAGCCGTACGACAAGCTCAAGGACGGTGGCACGTACACCACCGCGGGCACCTTCGACGACCAGGGCAACCCGTTCAACGTGAACGCCACGCTCACCGCGGCCCGTGTCTGGGCCTGGTACAACGCCGACGCGATCACGTTCTCGCCCACCGGCGAGGTGCAGTACAACCCGGACTATTACAGCGACGTGAAGGTCACCGTCGAGGGCGGCAACCAGAAGGTCACGCTGACAATCAACCCGAAGGCCACCTTCAACGACGGAACGCCCATCGACTGGACCGCGATCAAGGCCACTTGGACGGCCAACAACGGTTCGAACAAGGCATACGACGCCTCATCCACGGACGGCTACGGTCAGATCGCCTCGGTCGAGCAGGGCGAGAACGCCAAGCAGGCCGTCATCAACTTCAAGGGCGTTGACGCCTCGTGGTCGTCCTTGTTCAGCACCTTCCTGCATCCGAAGGCCGCCACCGTCGACAACTTCAACAAGGCGTACGTCAAGAAGGCCCACCCGGAGTGGGGCGCCGGTCCGTATACGGTCGGCAAGTGGGACAGCCACTCGGGTGACATCACCTTCGTCCGCAACCCGAAGTGGTGGGGCAAGAAGGGCAGGCTCGACAAGCGCATCTACGTCAACCTGGAGTCGACGGCCGCGGTCAACGCCTTCAAGAACGGTCAGCTCGACTACACCTCCGCCGTCGACGCCGAGAGTCTCAAGCAGGTCAAGGGGCTCAAGGACACCGAGATCCGCAGCGGTGGCAGCCCGTTCGAGTATTCGCTCTACCTCAACACGAAGTCGCCGGTCCTCTCGGACCAGGCCGTCCGCAAGGCTGTCCTGGAGAGCATCGACCGCCCGCAGATCGCGAAGATCCAGTTCCAGGGGCTCGACTACCAGGAACCGCTGCCCGGCTCGGCGGTGCTGTACAGCTTCCAGAAGGGGTACGAGGACAACGTCTCGGCCGTGCTGAAGTACGCGCCGGACGACGCCGGGAAGACACTCGACGCCGCCGGTTGGAAGCCCGGTGCCGATGGCATCCGCGTCAAGGACGGCAAGAAGCTCGAAGTCGGCTACACCCTCCTTGGCGACGCCCCACTCGACAAGGCGACCGCCGGCGCCTTCGCCGCGATGCTGAAGCCCGCCGGTATCCGTCTCGTCATCAAGAAGGCCGACGAGGCGGACTTCTCCAAGATCCTCAGTGAGCGCAGGTTCGACCTCTTCTTGTCGGGCAATCGCTCCATGGACCCGTTCGGTGCCCGCTACCTGTGCGACTTCTACTGCTCCGACCACGACTCGAACTTGACAGGCGCGGGCACGGCGGCCCTGGACAAGGAGATCCGCGCGACCACTGAGATCGCCGACCTCGCCAAGCAGGCCGCCGAGGCCAACAAGGTCGAGCGACAGGCGTTGCGCCAGTATGCCTTCCTGCCGCTGTTCAGCGGCCCGTCGACCTACGCGGTGAAGAAGGGCCTCGCCAACGTCGGTGCGACCATCTTCTACAACCCGCTCCCGGAAACAGTCGGCTGGGAGAAGTAACGCCCACCCGCCGCAGGCAGTTGCTCCACAGATGGCCCGTGGGACGGGTGCGGTGGTCTCACCCGTCCCACGAAGCCTCCGGGATCAGACCGCAGGGGTCTCCGCCGTGGCAACGATCGTCGCCCGGCCCAGGATGTGCGACGCGATATTGAAACCGAGGAACGCCGGCGTGCCTTCGGCGGGGACGCCGATGTCCGCCACATCCAGGGCGTGCACGGTGATGAAATAGCGGTGCGGGCCATGACCGGCCGGCGGCGCGCCACCGACGAAGCGAGCCAGTCGTGCGTCGTTCGGTATCTGGAAAGCACCGGCCGGCAGGCCCGAACCGCTGTCGTCCCCGGCTCCTTCGGCGAGATCGGTGACATCGGCCGGGATATTCGCGACGGCCCAGTGCCAGAAGCCGGACTGCGTTGGCGCATCCGGGTCGTACACGGTCACCGCGTAGCTCTGCGTGCCCGCGGGCGCGCCGGACCAACTCAGCTGCGGCGAGCGGTCCTCACCTCCCACAACTCCGAACAAGCCGGACATCTGCGCGGCCGGCAACGCCTCGCCCGGCCGCACGCTGGTGCTGGTCACGGTGAAGGCAGGCGCCGACGGCAGCCCGGCGAAGGGATCGTTCCCGTTCATTCTCTTGCGTTCCTCTCCTTGGAAACCCTGGAAGCCAACAATCGATTATTACACGGATAATCGATTAGCTGCTAGAGTCGACCTCATGCTGGAACGCGGATCACCTTCGGAGCGGCTCTACACCACGCTGCGCGCGGCCATCCTGCACGGGATGTTCGCGCCGGAGCAGGCACTCAAGCCGCAGGAACTGGCAACCGCCGAGAAGGTCAGCCTCGCCGTCGCACGCGAGACACTGCTCCGTCTGGTGGGCGAGGGCTTGGCGACCCGGCTGCCGAACCGTGGATTCGCGGTCCCTGCGGTGAACGCCGAGCGCTGGCAACAGATCGCGGAGGCGCGCGCCGTTACCGAGCCGATGATGCTTCGGCTGTCGATCGAGCGGGGCGGCGTCGACTGGGAGGTACGAGTCCGAGCCGCCCACCACCACCTCGCCCGCACGCCGCTTCAGGCACCGGGCGATACGTTCGTCTCCGACGAGTGGTCCGAGGCGCACCGCCAGTTCCACCGCGCGCTGCTTGAGGGCTGCGGCAACCCGGTACTTCTGGACAGCTTCGATCGCATGTGGACAGCGAGCGAGCTGGCCCGGCGCTGGTCCGGCGCCATCGTCCCGGAGCGGGACGGCACGAAGGAGCACAGCGCTCTGGAGGAGGCAGCCCTGAGCCGGGACGCCGAACGTGCGGCCGACCTGCTCAGCCGACACGTCCTGCGTACCGCCCGGAGCTTGACCGTACGCAAAGACTGACCTTGCGGCAGCTCGGACACATTCAGGAGACAAACATGGATATGACCGCCGGCCGCCGCTGCCACAACGTCGTCAATCCCCTGCACGTGGCCATGTACTTCGCACCGGAGCCGGCGGACGAACTCGCGGGGCTCGGGCTGGGGCGAGGGGCCATGGCCTACCTCGCGGGCCGCGCGGCCCCGCTCGGGACGGTCGGCGCGGGCACGGTCACGGCAACGTTCTACAACTTCAACCACGAGCACGTGGCCCGGTACATCCCCGCGGCATGGACGGTCACCACGCCGGAGGCGGTGCTCGCCGCGCGACTGCCCGGCGCGGACGGGACGCTGCGGCGGCTGCTCGGGGAGGAGGCTCTCGCGTCGAAGGAGATGGCCGAGGCTGCCGAACTGGCGCTGCGCGCCACCGAGGCGTGCCGCCGCGAGGCGCGGCCGTTGTACGCCGCGAACGCCGCTCTTCCCGTGCCCGAGGAACCGCACCTGGCCTTGTGGCACGCCGCGACACTCCTGCGCGAACACCGAGGCGACGGTCACCTTGCCGCTCTGGCGGTGGCCGGCCTCTCCGGGATCGAGGCGCTGGTCCTGCACAACGCCACCGGCAAGACGGTGACGTCGACCGTGCTCAAGCACACCCGCGGATGGTCCGCGGAGCAATGGACCGACGCCCGGGTCCGGTTGCGCGGACGCGGTCTGCTGGACGAGGCGGGAGATCTCACAGAGGCGGGGGTGGCCCTGCGCGGTGAGGCCGAGGCGCTTACCGACCGCCTCGACGCCGCCCCGTACGACCACCTCGGCCCGGCCGCCACCGCGCGGCTCACCGAGTTGGCCGACGGTTTCACCCGGACCGCGACGGCCGCAGGCGCCTTCCCGACGCGGTTCTTCGGCAAGGGCTGAGGCACCGGGCCGCGCCACCCAGGACGGCCGCCGGTGAGGCCGCTGGAATACGGTTTCCGCTCAGCCATGACCAGCTCAACCGCGTTCCGGCCGGCCATCCAGCCATCCGAACAGCTTGCGGCTACGCCCGACTGTTGTCAGAGTTCTGTACCGCATTTTTCCAGAATCTTTCGAGCTCTGAAGCAACCTCGGCAGGCCGCTGGAGGATTGGCCAGTGGTTTGAATCCACCCGCACCACGTGCGCGCGCATCCTTTCGCCCATGCTGTAGGCGAACTCAACCTGACACGCGGGGTCGAGCGCGCCCCAAAAGATGAGACTCGGCGCCGTGGATTTCGAAAGGTCCGGCTCCCACTCCACGCCAACCGTAACGGCAGACCGATAGAGATCGAGGATACTTTCCTTCATCACCGCATCCACATGGCGAACCATGTCGTGGGCCGAATCCTGCGGAACATCGAATCCCGCGATGAGGTCATTGGCAAATGATTCCGCTTTGAGTTCGGCCATGTACCGGTCGCCGTCGGTTGAACTCTGCCAAGTTTTGGCAAGCGGATGCCATACATAGCGAGAACTGATGGGACCGTTACCGCCGGCCCACGTACGGACCAGGTCAGGACGGAGAGAGGCGACTCTAGCGGTGAGGATACATCCCCAGTCATGACCGACGAGGTCGACCGGCTCCCCGACGCCTTCAAGCTTCGCGATGAGCCAGTCGACGTACGCCTCCTTCGTGGCCTTGAAACCAGACGGCCTTTCAGCTCCGAATCCGGGCAGGTCCCACGCCTCTACATCCGTACGGACCAGATTCTGGCGAAGCCCGTCCCACACTCGATGTGTATCCGGCACACCATGGACAAGAACGGCAGGCACGATCTTCACAACCTCACTTGATGGGAAATTTACACAAAAAGAAATGTGATGCGCACTGACTCATGATGCGGGTCGGACCACGAAGGCTCTGTTCGCCACCGCCGGAAGCGCACCTTTTTCCGTCAACCTTCTCGTACGCGTCGCGGCGCCCGGATTTGTTCCCGAGAGAGGAGACCCTCGCCGCCCGCCGAAAAAGAAATGGGGGCGACGAGGGCGTCCTGCGGACCCGGTCAGCGCACGAAGGACGTTGTCAGGTTGCTGTCCACCATGCGCGTCCGATATACGCAGGCGCACGACCGGAAGCCGTACAGCTCGGCCTCCGGCCGGACGTTGGCAGTGTGACAACAGGCCCTGCCGCAGTGGCGGATACCACGCCGGGCCGCGACCGCGGCCTGTCTGTCAGAGGTTGGAGAAACGGCCGGCCTGGGCGAGGATCTGCTCCGGGTCGTCGACCGGCGGGTAGATCCACAGTGTGTTGATGTTCTGCTTGAGGGTCTTGGCCTCCGGGCCGGTCATCTGGACCGTGCGGTCCCAGCCTTCCGTGGCGATGGCGCCGGCCGGCCCGAGGTCCAGACAGTTGGTGTAAGGGTCCGGAGTGAACGGCAGAGGGTCGGTTCCGAGGAGGTCGGCCGCCACGTTGTGTCCGGCGTACTTTCCCATCGGCTGGGCGTGCTGACAGCTCTGCACTGTGGAGTGCCCGTCCTCCGCGGGTGCGACGGCGGTGTCGCCGGCCGCGTACACATCTGGCACACCGGTCACCTGAAGGTACTGGTCCACAACCAGCCGTCCCAGCCGGTCACGCTCTCCGGGGATCTGCGACGTCAGCGGACTGGCGACCATGCCGGCCGTCCACACAACGGTCGCCGTGGGGATCACCTCACCGTCCGAGAGGGTGACCTCCTCGGGAGTCACCGATGCCACGGTGCATCCCAGACGCCGCTCTATCTTCAGCGCGTCAACCGCACTGTCGATGTGCGGGCGGGGACCGGCGCCGAGCTCCGGGCCGAGAACATCGGCACGGTCGACCAGGACGACGCGCACATCCTCGCCCGCGCCCTGTGCGTCGGCGATCGCGCGCAGCCGCTCGCCCAGGACAGTGGCGATCTCCAGGCCGGTGAAACCGGCGCCCACCACGACGGCCGTGTACAGACCGACGGACGGCGCCCGCTGAGGCAGCCGCCGCAGGTGGTGGTCGAGCGCGGCAGCCGCGGGCAGGGTGTCGATGTCAAAGACATCCTGTGCGCCCGGGAAGCTGGGACGTACCAATCGGCTGCCAACGGCCAGCACGAGTTTGTCGTAGGACAGGGTCAGTTCCTCGCCGTCCCGTCCGATGGCCCGGACACTCCGGGCCTCGGTGTCGATATCGGTCACGGTCGCGGAGTGCCGGTGTACGCCGATCGGGCCGAGGACGCGGTCCAGCGGCACCCGCATGCTCTCCGGGGCCTCCTCGTACAGCCGCGGGCGCACAACCAGGTCGTCGCCTCCGCTGACCAGGGTTACTCGCAGTTCTTCACCGGCGCTCCCGGCCTCGCGCGCGGCCCGTACGGCACCGGCCGCGCTCCACACACCAGCGAAGCCTCCACCGACAACCAGGACGTTCTTCATCGTTTCTCCCTCAGAAAGGCAGGTGCGGCTGTTCGCCGCCGGGGCGAGGCGGGCGCCCTCCCGGGGCCCGGCCTGCCGCGGCCCGCCGGGATCGACATCCGGCTCATGAACCGCGGTTCGCACACCACATCCTGGACTCTATATATCCTGGATATTGTGTGTCAAGATTCTTCTGAGCTGCGGTTTGACACTGGTGTCATCGATGGCCGGTCGAGGCGAGGGCTTCGACCAACCCCATGAACTTGTTCCAGGACATACAATGTCCGCATTATGCGAATGAGTAAGGGCGTCGAGTGGGCCATCCACACACTGCTCAACCTGGACATGATCGGGGGTGGCCCCGTGGGCAGCGGTCAGCTCGCCGAGGCCCATGGGCTGCCGGCCCCCTATCTGAACAAGCAGTTGCAGCAGCTCGCGAGAGCCGATCTCCTGGCCTCCGCGCCCGGTCCGCGCGGCGGCTTCCGGCTGACCCGGCCCCTCGAAGACATCACACTCCTGGATGTGGTGCAGGCCATCGAGGGCGACGCGCAGCTCTTCCATTGCACCGAGATCCGTTGCTGCGGCAAGATCGGCGAGCTTTCTCCGCCGCCCACCGGCGCATGCGCCGTCAAGATGGCCATGCAGCGCGCCGACGAGGCATGGCGCCAGGCCCTGGCCGCGCAGAGTCTCGCGGACATCCGGCTGGAGCTCGACCGCACTCCCACGATCAGGAGCGTTGTACGGTCCGCCCTCAACTGAGCGTCGGCGAGCCGCTACCCGTCCGTTCGACACACATTGGGCCGTATCGGGCTGCCAGTTCATGGGCTCTTGGAGCGACAGCGGCGTGCGGATGACAAACGCGTGGTCGAGGTCATACCGACCGCCGAGAGAGCGGACATGCACCGCAGGAATCGGCCTGTCCATCGCCACACTCCTCCGCTCATCGGTACGGGCCGCACCAGCCTGGTGCGTTGCCGTGCGGCTGCCCCAAGTCCCGGGGCTCCGCCCCTTCGCAAGCGGTGCCACACTCGCAACGGCCCTCTCTCACAGATAGGACCGAGTAGCGGGTGAATGTGTGACACGCGTCCGGGAAAGTGTTCCGCTCCTGTCCGGTCAGCGCGTTTCGCACCCGCGTGCCCGCCCGCACAACAGGTTGGCCGTCATGATGAGGTCCGTGACTC
This sequence comes from Streptomyces sp. AK02-01A, assembly GCF_033795305.1. Taxonomy (NCBI): domain Bacteria; kingdom Bacillati; phylum Actinomycetota; class Actinomycetes; order Kitasatosporales; family Streptomycetaceae; genus Streptomyces; species Streptomyces sp. AK02-01A. The sequence goes on along the minus strand of NZ_JARBAE010000019.1, from coordinate 6,804 downwards.
CGGTGTCCCGGGTCGGTCGCACGGACCGCCTGCTCGATCAGGTGCGTGACGGCTCCCGGCTGGGACACGGTGAGGCGGCTCCAGCGGGAACCGAATCGATCATTCTTTGGTCCCTGTGAGTGAAGCGGCTCGGTTCGCCGCGCGGGATGTCAGCCAGTCCGCTTGCTCGGCCAACCGGCGGCGCGGTCGTTCGGAGGAGGCACAGGGATGCACGTCGTGAGGGCGCAAGGTGAGTCGCTCACTTCCTCGCCGGGGTGCGGCTGGTACGTGCCGGCCCCAGTCCTCTCCGCCTTCGGTGTGTACGGCGGCACAGTGTGGACCATTCGGTCGTGGGCGAGTTGCCCGCTCGGGAACAACGTCAGCAACAGCACAGGGCTGCGGATGATGATGCCTGTCCTGTGGCTTTGCATGACTCTCTTGCTGCTTCTGCTCCAACTCGCACTGCGACGGCGGCCGCTTCGGGGCGGACGGGCAGTCATGTGGCTCGCACCGCTCGTGGTTGTCATCGCGCTGACTTTGCTGTACCGGTTTGGGATGGGTTGGCCATACCACCCGCCCGGCGGCCCGTGTGTGGAGGGCTATCCACTTTTCCCGTTCACGGGCAAAACGGGCCCACACACCGCCGAGTAGGCGCGCTGCCGGGTCGTCATGTGCGGAGCTGGACATCAGCACCGAGTTCACGGCCCGGTGGAGCGCGCGTCCCGTCGTCGGTCCCTACCGCGCGCCCAAGCGGGTGGAACGTCCTCAAGTCGGTTCCCTGGAGCCGCGTGGAGAGAAACGGAGGCCTTCGCGTCCGAGTCAGCAGCAGCGCACCAGTCGGAGGCGTCCTGACGCGTCCAGGTATATGCGCTGCACCTCGAATCGTTCGGGCCGGACGACCGTGCCTCCCCGGTCCCTCCGCTCCTGGGTACTGTTGGCACGCCGCAACGCCAGACGAATCGCGTCGATGGCATCGGAAGCCTGATCCACAACGTAGTAGAGCCACACTGCCTGGGAATCGGGCCCATGGACCTCCAGGCCCACCAGCCACTTGTCATCGAGGCTGAACCCGGCGCGGGCGGTGGCCGTCACGTCGGCCTGCTCTGAGGAGGACCGGAGCCGTCGCACGCGCGTCCCGGAGTTCTCACGCCGGGAGGAAGACTGATCGTGCAGGCGCCACAGCAGCTATCTCTGTCCGTTTGAAGGAGCATGATGTTCCTCTCTGTCTCAGCCGGTGATCACGTCGGGCATCGCGGTGCCTCGGTCGGTAGCGGCGAATTCTGGTTTTGCAATCAACTACCTGACCGGACAGCACTCCCCTATGTGACACGGATCTCAGCCTGAGGCTGAGACCGGTATCCCGACCAGGACCAGCGTGGGTGCTGCGACGGCGGACAGCTTTTCGCGGACGTCGAAGGGCGGCCCTTCGCCGCGAGAGGGATCCGCGTACCTCCGCAGGAACCGGCGTGCGGCCTCGAACTCGTTCTCACGTCCCCAGTGGTCGAAGAAGTACGCCGGCCTGATCGTAAGCCGCACCTTGGTGACGCCATCGTCATCGAGCTGGTCGAGGCGTGCGGTGAGGCCGTCGACGTAGGTGACCGCCTCGGGATGCCGGCTCGCACGCCGGTGTGCGCACCGGTCCATGTTCGCGACCGCGGTCGACCAGAAACTCTCGTCCGTCACCGGCGAGGTGTCGTACAGAACCAGGGACGCGACACGGTCGGGGTGAGCGAGAGCGTACCGCTGGGCGACGAAACCACCATGAGAATGTTCATGCCGTGCGGCGACAGGTCCCGGCCTCCTCTGGTGGAGGCGACGCGGGCATCAGCGCTGCTGCTGCCCGAGGCGGCCACCTTCCTCATCCATCGTCCGTCCCAGGCGAGTTGGCGGGCCGGCCGGCGGGAATCCGAAGACATCGGCGTAGAAACGGAGTTCCGCCTCCAGGCATGCCATCAGCGTCGGCTGCCGGCGGAAACCGTGCCCTTCACCGTCAAAGACGTGATGATCGTGCCGCACCGAATGCCGTTCCAGAGTCCGAACGAAGTCCTCCAGCAGCAGTGGCGGGCAGACCACGTCATCGGCGCCTTGAAACAGCAGCAGAGGTGTCGCGACGCGGTCCGCGTGGTGGACCGGTGAACGGTCACGGTAAAGGTCCGCGGACTGATGGACCGGGCCGACGAGCGTCTCCAAATAGTGTGACTCGAAGTCGTGTGTTCCTCCTTCGGCGACCGAGAGGAGATCCAGCAAAGGATAGAAAAGAGTGGCACAGGCGTAAAGATCGTCCTTGGTGACCGAGACCGCGGCGGTGAATCCCCCGGCGCTGCCGCCCCGGATCGCTATCCTTCCGGGCGCCGCCGAGCCCTCGTTGATCAGGCCTCGCGCGACCGCGGCGCAGTCTTCGACGTCGACAACCCCCCACTGCCCGCGCAGCCGCTCCCGGTAGTCCCGTCCGTATCCTGGCGTGCCGCCGTAGTTGACATCCGCGACCGCGATGCCACGCGAGGTGAAATACGCGATCTCCGGATTGAGCGCGAGTGGAGCTCTGAGACCGGGACCGCCGTGGGCCCAGATCACGAGCGGCGGCAACTCACCACGTGGCCCTGAGAAGTCGGGGTTGCGTGGGAAGTTGATATGCGCCTGGACCTCGCGGCCCTGTGGCCCGGCGAACACCCGAGCGACTGGTGCGGGAAGATACTCGGTGGCCACCGTGTGCCGGCGCGTACGGCCCACGACTGTGGCCGCAAGGGACACTGTGCTCACCTCCATGACCTCGTACGAGGTGAAGCGGCCGGCCGCGACACCGACGACCCGGTCCACCGCGGCGTCGAGATGAGGCAGCCACTCGGTCTTCTCACCAGGTACGTCGACGAGTTCGCGGCGAGCCGGGTCAAGGACGGCCAGCCGCTGCGCTCCCACACCGTGCAGAACAGCGATGCGGCCGTCGGAGAGCGGCTGGAACCAGCGATGCCCCAGACGCTGAAGGCCGGCGAACTCCTCGTCGGCCTGGTGCAGCGGTCGTGTGTCGCCGGTGTCCGGATCGACCGCGTACAGGTTCCACCACCCGGTGCGTTCGCAGGCCGCCACCAGCCCGCCGTCCACGGACCACTCGGCTTGGGCCACCGGATCGCCAGGCCCGCCCAGCAGCGTACGAGCCCCGCGCAGGAAGCCGTCCTGGGTGACGTCGGCGATCCGCAGCTCGGCCGCGTCCCAGGGCATGTGCGGGTGATCCCAGGCCAGCCAGACGGCGCGCCCGCCGTCGGGAGCGTACTGCGCCTGGGAGACGAAGCGGTGCGCCGAAGGCGACAGTTCCCGGACGCCGGAGCGGTCCGTGGCCGCCGATCCGTCGAGCGGCACCGCGGCGTGCAGCCGGCGGACATCGCCGGCGCCGTCTCCGGTGAACTCCTCCAGCACACAACGGACCTCGCCCCTCGCGAGATCGAGTACCGGTTCGGCCCACCGAAGACCGCCGCCCACAGCCGATACGGGCGTCAACGGGTACGGCGAGACGCTGCCGGGGCCGTCGGTCCGGAAGGCGTACAGTCGCTGATCCGCACAGTGTGTGAAGACGACGAGCGTGCTCCGGCCGTCCCTGGCGGCGGCCCAGGGCCGGCCACCATATTCGATGACCCGGCTGCGTACGTCCCAGGGCGCGGGCAGAAGAGACCGTGTGACACCGTCGGCCCGTCCGCGCATCAGAGCCGTTCGCCCGCCTTCGTCGGGCCGTGGTTCGACCCACCACACCTCGTCGCCGACCACACCGACGTACGAGGGCGCCGCGATCTGCCCGGCGGCCAGGCCCGCTGTGGCCGTCCGGCTGTCGACCGGTGAATGCCAGGAGCCGTAGGGAGCCACCGTACTCACAGCTCGGCCTCCCAGCGTGGTACGGAGACGCGGATGGGCCGCGCGGATGGGCACGGGCCGCCCGCGGTTCCTCGGTGCGTGCGGGCGGACATGTTGCTCATAGGAACCTCTGGGCTTGGTGGTGGTTGTCGATCGATCCCGTCGATCGAGCAGAGACCGCGTCTCGCGCGAGAGGCGAGGACAGCGGGACGGGCTGGACGCAAAGCCGGTGGTGACTGGCCGGGAGCGGTGTCCGCGCGCGGGACTCGGCGGCGACAGACTTCTTCCGAAGGTCTCTTCCACGGACGAGACCGGGTGGCGCGTGCGGAAGCCGCAGGGCCCCGCACGCGCTGACCGAGCCCGGCCCATCACGCCCTCACGGGCTCAGGCACAGGTGCGGATGAGCCAATCGGTCTCCGGGTTGCGGCCGAATGCCGGGTCGGCGGGCCGGTTGGCAGCATGGGATTCCACCATCTCGTCGAGTGGTATGCGCCGAGGCAGGAGGCTGAAGCGAGAAGCCTCTTGCGGCGCATGAACGGAATCGCGTGCCGGGACTGCTGGTCGTTCGCTCATGAGCGGTCTCCTCCAGTAGTGACGTCATCGTTCTCAGCGACGGACCGCGGAATGTTGTTCCCGTCCTGGGGCGGCTCGCTCCACCGCATCGCGACTCTGCCGCGAGGAATATCCCGGAGCCCGTCCGGAGCGTTCATGTCGATGGGAAGTACGTCATCATCGGAGGCCAGGCGGGATGCGTCAGACCGAGGCTAAGGATTGGCGCGGTAGAGGCCCCGGCCTGTTCGCCGGATACGAGAGGCACCGACGAGGCGGTCGAGTGTGGACCGGACCGCGTTGATGCTTCCCGCGTCGGTGTCGCGTCTGAGCGCCGCAGCGACATCACGGGCGCGCACATCGATGTCACCGGCGCGTGCGAAATAATCCATGATCTGTCCGGTGAGCCTGCCGTACTTCCCGTCTGTGTGGACGTCGGCCTGGAGGCCACGCGGATCGGGCTGCTCCGCGTCCCATGAGCCTACGGACTGTGGTGGCGCGGACTCGGCCTCCGGCTGTGCGGCAGCGGACACGGAAGGAGCGGTGTCACTCTCCTCTGCCCGGGGCACCACGGCAGCGACGGGCGGCTCGGCCTTTGGCGAGGCCGGCTGTGCGCCGGACGTCGTGATATACGTCGTGGCGCTTATCAGGTCCTGGAGGGCATGAAGAGCTGCCTCCACCGAGCCGAGATGGGCCACGACCGCCGTCAGTTCCCTCTCCAGTGCCTGCTTCTGGGCCGCCAGGCGAATCAGCTCATCCTTGAGCCGCTCCGCGGTGTTCTCGATATTCTGCGCCGTATGGGCTCCGGAGACCATGTGTTCCTCTCATCCTCAAACCCATCCTGCCGCACCGCGCACGCCCCGACTTCGGTGTTCCCTCGCCAGTGGTGTGACGCACATGAAGCGCGGCAGCCCGTCCGGGTTACAGGTTAGTACGGCGCGGCGGTGCGTCACCCATGAGTGGCGGGACACCATGCCCGCGGCGCCGAACGGTGAGACGTGGATGGATACATATTGGTTCTGAGCTGCCGAGGCGGCAGGCCGGACGTCTTGGTGGAGGAGCGGCGCGGCTGACGATCTTCTGGCACACGGTGCGATAACCGTTCGGTGTCCGCTGCCGGAATGGACAGTGGGTCCGCGCGCGGGCACTCCTCGCGTGTCAGTGCCGACGGGGCACGGAACGGTGAGATCGCTTCAGACATCCGCCTTCCAGACGGTTCGAGGCGGCACTTCGGGCGTGCTCGCCACAGCCGTCTTCGCCGGTTTCCGCATCGGTGAGACCCGCCGGACGGGGCAGCCAGTGCAGTGAGTCGGATATGTCGTCCATCCGAGTACTGACGGCGGCGAGCTGTTCTCGAAGCAGGCGGACGCGAGTGTCGAGCCGAGCGGCTTCGGCGGTCAGCGACTCGATGGCTGCCGCGAGATCAGGGCGGTGGTCGGGCTCTCGGAACATCATGCGTCTTTCTTTGTCACGGGCTTTGTCACGGGGTTTGTCACAGGGTTTGTCACAGGGTTTGTCACAGGGTTTGTCACGGGGTTTGTCACGGGGTTTGTCACGGGCCGGAAGCTTCGCGTTACAGGAATGCAGGCAGGCGGACGGGACGCGCCCGCGCGGGAGGCATGGTTCGGCCACCGTGCGCTGCGGGCAGCGCCGCGGCTGATCTTCGGGGCTCCGACTCGTAACACCATGTTCCGGTCCCTTCTTCACTGCACGGACTTGTGCGAACGCTGCTCAAGCCGTTCATCCACATTGACCGGACGGGAGCGACGGCTGTGACAGTTCCACTCACGAAGGAGCAGACCATCGGGTAATCGATCGCACGGTGAGTGCCTGACCGGTTCATGCGTACAAAACGAACGGCCGGCGCGCTCTTGGGCTTACACACCGTGTGTTTCCCGTCTGGACCGAGCGGCCGGCGACTCCGCCCGGACCCTTGAGTCGTGTCCGGTCGTCCTGCGTGGATCAGGCGTCTGGTGCGGTGCATCGCAAAAGGCGGAGGATCGTCCTCGTACCGGAATTCCCTCCCGGTTTGCCCGGGTCGCACGGATAGACAGTGTCGAACACTGCCCACAGACTGTGAGACAGTGTGATCGGATTCGGCTGATCACCGGGCACACCTGGTGTCGGTCCCATGCGGGCGCTCGGCTGGCGGTGACAAGCAGCAACCAGGCGTCGGCACCGCTTGAAATTCCACACACTGTCCCGCGTCGGCGAGACCCCGAAGACGTATCGACGATCCCTCGGCCACTCTTCCTCAGCCGCGGCTCCTCCCGCTGTTCCGGCTGCGGTCTCTCTCAGACGTCTCCCCTGTGCACGAAAGGCAATATCCATGGCTGCGCTGTTCTACGACGACGATGCCGACCTGTCCATCATCCAGAACCGCAAGGTCGCGGTCATCGGTTACGGCAGTCAGGGCCATGCCCACGCGCTGTCGCT